>CAYTJB010000035.1:13707-16587 GCA_964437995.1 uncultured Bacteroides sp.
CGAGAAAATGTTCGTCATTAAATGTTTGTAAGAATGAATGCAAATTAAGTCGTTTGTATTGATTATAGCAAGGTAATGTTTGATAATATTTTAATAACAATGGCATTTCATCTTCAGAAATTTGTTTGATGAGCATATTGATAGCAATATTTACTTCATCCACAGTACCTATACATTCAAAAGGTTTAACGTTTACAATGCCTGTTAGTTGCTCAAAATAGAGTTTCATTCCTTCATCGTTCAGCAAGTCTTTTCCAAATATAGAAATCATGGTTTTTCTTTCGATAAAAGGAGAAAGTATAATAAAGGCAAACAAACATTTTGGACAATTCCCACACCAAACATCTGTTTTGCTTCCTGCGTTGCAACTTTTAAAACTTGCAAAATATTTTGGATATTTTGCAAACAAATTTCCTATTTGCAATTCGCTTAATGGACGTAAAAAACTGAAATAGTTAAAATTTGAAGTTATATAGGTTTCAACATAATTTCTGAAATCATCTTCAAACTCATAAGATTTTGAATATTGATGATTAACAGTAGTATTTTCAACAGTAGCTTCGTTGGCACTCGATTCGTTGGACAAAGCAATGTTTCGTTTGCCTGTAAATGCTGCAGATAAAAGCGTTACAAATGCTAACAATGCCGAAAATGGCGTATGACCATTCAAAAAACCTTGTTGGTTAAGCTCTAATAATTGAGGATGAATGCTTCTGTTGATTTCAATAATATTTTCGCGATAATAACCACCTATTTCAGCAGTTTTTAAGCTGGCACCTCTTGGATTCATGATTAAAGGTAAATTATTAGTGCCAAAATCTTTTAGTAATTCCAATGTAACCACAGAATCTTTTCCACCGCCAATAGGAATAATTACTGAATTGTCTGTCAAAATGTCAGTTTTTTCTAATTCGCTTCCTTTATCTGCCAAAATTTCCACAAAATCATCAATAGTTGCATTAATATTGTTCAAATAAAAAAATTCTCCTAAGCCATTGAAATAAATCTTTTTCCAAAATGCAATTTGTTCTTCGTTTAAAACATGAGGTTTTATAATAATTTTTGGTGGGCAAGTAGCTTTCCAATAACTAATTAATTCAACCATACCAATATGAAAAACAATGTTTTGAATTAATTTTTCAGGTAAGTTTTTCCATTGATAAAAATCTTTGGCAGGAAAACTCAACGTAGGTCGAAAAGAATATTTATCAGCTAAATTAAAATGAAATTCAGCAAAAAAACTATCATTTTTAAGTGAATAAGTATATGTTTCGTAAGAGAAAAAAGTAAATTCTTCTCTCATTTTCAGATATTTATCAGCATTTGGTGTAATGTTCATAAAATGGTATAATATTTGTTGCTGTATTTTCGTTTTTGAACGTCAAAATTACTAATTTTGAATAAAGTAAAAATAAAATGACAGATATAAATAAAATATTAGAAATAAAACCCAATAATATAAAACCATCGCAAGGCAGAGTGCTTATTGCTGAGCCATTTACGAACGATTATTATTTTAAGCGTTCTGTTGTTTTGCTTGCCGATCATAACGATGAAGGATCTTATGGTATGGTTTTTAATAAGCCATTGTACATAAATTTGAATGAGTTAATCAAAGATTTTCCCAAATTTGATGCACCTTTATACTTAGGTGGTCCTGTAAAAACAGACAGTTTATTCTATATTCATAAGTTTTCTGAAATTACAAATTGTATTAAAATTGATGATGGATTGTATTGGGGTGGCGATGTTGATATTGTTAAGGAACTAATTGCTACTAAAAGGTTAAATAGTAACAATATACGTTTTTTTGTTGGTTATGCAGGCTGGAGTCCTAAGCAATTGGATGAGGAATTAAGAGCCCATTCATGGGTAGTTACTCGCATAAAAACAGATATTTTATTAGATGAATCGCCTGATACAATCTGGAATAAAATTGTACTTAATATGGGAGATGATTATGCCCATTGGGTTAACTTTCCTATAAATCCTTCCATGAATTAATTTTTTTAATAAAATAAGCAAAGTCAGACAACTAAATTAATAAAAAAGTTGTCTGTAATATGTTAAGAAGCTTTTATAATATTTTAATTATGAAACTAAAAATATTTTTTCTTTTTATACTGCTTATAAGTATCATTAAATCTTACGAGCAAGTTCCCAATTGGACGTGGGCAAAAAGTGCAGGGGGAAATTTATACGATCTTGGAACTAGCGTTACTACCGATAATTTGGGTTATATTTATATTACTGGAACATTTAGCAGTCCTGCCATTACCTTTGGTAGTATCACTTTAAATAATTCTACTAATAATAGTTCTGTTTTTATTGTTAAGTATGATGCCTTAGGAAATGTAATTTGGGCAAAAAGTGCAAGTGGTGATTCAATTACCTCTAATCAATATGTTAGTCAGAAAATTACAACCGATAATATGGGTAATATATATATAGTAGGATCCTTTGTAGGGAATATAACTTTTGGCAGTACCACTTTATATTATTCATGTTCAGGAAATCCTCTACATTGTGCTACTACTTTTATTGCAAAATATGATGCTTTAGGCAATGCAATATGGGCTAAGCAAGCCGATGGAGAATCTAATGATGGTTTTGATATTGCTACAGATAATTTTAATAACGTTTACATTACAGGAGCTCATAGTGGACTGATAATTTTTGGAAGCACTACTTTACTTTCTTCAGATTCTTATGATATTTTTATTACTAAGTACGATGCTTCAGGTAATGTTTTATGGGCAAGAAGTGTGGGTGGAGGTAACGATGATAAGGCTTGGGGTATTGATACAGATAATTTTGGTAATGCTTATATTACAGGTTGGTTTAGCGATACCATAGCTTTTGATAACAATATCTTAATTG
>CAYTJB010000035.1:16597-18018 GCA_964437995.1 uncultured Bacteroides sp.
GGTGCTAGTCCAGATATTTTTATTACCAAGTATGATGTTTCTGGTAACGTATTATGGGCAAAAAGTGCAGGAAGTAATGAAGAAGATCATGGACGTGCTATTACTGTGGATAATAATGGAAATATATGTGTTACAGGAACATTTGCAGGTACGTCTATCACATTTGGCAGTACTATTTTATTTAATAATACTGGTGGCTATACAAGTATTTTTGTTGCTAAATACGATACTTTTGGTAACATTTTATGGGCAAAGCAATCAAATGGCAGTTATTCTGATCGTACTAATAGTATTGCCACAGATACTTTAGGAAATATATATATCACAGGTTCTTTTTGGAGTCTTTTTATTACTTTTGGTAATATAACCTTAGCCAATACAGGCACACTTGGTTCTCTTAGCAACGATATTTTTATTACTAAATATGATGCTTTAGGTAATATATTATGGGCAAAAAATGCAATAGGAGGTGTATATGATTTTGGATCAGGCGTTACTACTGATAGTTATGGAAATACGTATATTGTTGGAACTTTTACCAGTCCTACTATAACTTTTGGTAATAATATTTTGACCAAAAATAATAATAATAATTTTGATTATGATATATTTATAGCCAAACTTTCTAATCCATGCAATCTTCCCCAACCAACAATTACAGCGAGTGGACTAACAACTTTTTGTATAGGAAGCATGGTAACGCTTACCTCATCTATTGCAACTTCTTATTTGTGGTCTAACTCGGCAACTACGCAATCTATTACTACTCAAACATCTGGTTTATATTGGGTTGAAATAAGCGATATCAATGGCTGCACCGCAAGAGATAGTATTATAATTAATAATTTACCTAATCCTATTGTAAATTTAGGCAACGATACTATAATTTGCACAGATATAATTATTCCTCTAACATTAAATGCAGGAAACGTCGGCTCAACATATTTATGGAACACAGGAGCAACAACTCAAAGTATTTCTGTTTCTTCTTTAGGTACTTATAGCGTAATGGTAACAGAAGCGAATACTTGTACGAGTAGCGATACAATTAATGTTACATTTAAACCTGCTTTATATGTTAATCTTGGTAATGACAGCATAATGTGTCCGGGCAATTTAATAATACTTTCAGCAGGCACGGGCTACGAAAGTTATTTATGGTCTGATGGTTCTACTTTACCCAATTTGAATGTAAAAAACTCAGGTAAATATAGTATAATTGTTACAAAAGAAGGTTGTACTGCAAATGATGAAGTTATAATTAACGAGTGTAATTCGGAAATATGGTTTCCAAACGCATTTACACCTAATGGCGATGGTACAAATGATTTATTTTATCCTGTTTACACCAATATTGACAAGATATCTCTTACTATTTTTAATCGATGGGGAAATAAAGTATTTGAAGGATCGGGTATGGC
>CAYTJB010000036.1:0-4188 GCA_964437995.1 uncultured Bacteroides sp.
CGTTGTAATAATGTTGGATGTGAGTAATGAAAGAAAACATACACAGGATGCGGCTTAAGATTACTCAAATTATTTACCGATAATTTTTTTAACGCATCTTGTAAGGATTCTGACTTATAATTTTCGGCTGCAAATCTATCAGCTTGATATTCGTGCTTACGCGAAAGTATATTCAAAGTTAAACCTAATATCAGCGAAAGTGGACTATATAGCATACCAAAAACTATGATACTGATATGGAAACTCGGTTGTTTTGCTCCTAATGCTTCTGATAAAAGAGGATTGCTAATAAACCAAGAGAGAATATACAACATTAAACCTGTTTCCAATAATGATATGATGATACTTTTTAATGTGTGCTTCTTTTTATAATGTCCAATTTCGTGTGCTAAAACAGCCACAAGCTCTTCGGTAGTATGGTCTTTTATCAACGTATCGTACAAAACAACACGCTTTTTAGAACCCAAACCGGTAAAATAGGCATTGGCTTTGTTCGACCTTTTAGAACCATCAATTACAAAAATATTATTGAGTTTAAAGCCTGTTTTTGTAGCAAATGCTTGAATAGCATCACGTAATCCTCCACTCTCTAAAGGTGTTTGCTTGTTGAACAATGGTACTATTATGTTTGAATAGAACATTGTAAAAAATATTGTTATTACACTAAAGACTAACCAAGCTATCCACCAAAAATTATTTCCAGTTTTATTATATATTAATACAAAGAGGGCTAATAATCCACCACCAAGCACAATAGCTAACAATAATCCTTTTAATTTGTCGAGGATAAACGTTTTAACGGTTGTATTGTTAAACCCAAATTTTTGCTCTATTACAAAGGTATCGTAAATACCAAAAGGTGTAGAAAGTATATCGGCAACAAAACCAATTATTCCGAAAAAGAGCAATGCCATGAGTATAGGATTAACTGTATATTGCCTAACAAACTCGTCAACCAAAGCAAAACCACCGCCAATTAACATGAGTAGCATAGCCAAAAATGATAATGTAGAAGTTATAAGCGAAAAACGTTGATTTACTTTCTGATAATCTTGCGATTTTTTATATTTTTCTGCATCATAAATCCCTTCGAGTTCTTTGGGTAGTTCATTGCTCCAATAAGTGCTATTGAGGTAATCGAGCAAGCGTTCGAGCAGGTAATCGAATACCAAAATTGCTATGATAATAATAAAAATTGTTTGTGCCATTTGAGTTGAAAGTTTATAAAGTTAAAAAGTTTGTAAAGTTAATAGGTATTTTAAGTTTTTGCTGTAATATTAATAGCCTCCATTTCGTTTACGTAAAAACCATTCTGCTGATAGCAATGCTATGATAATAAAGAAAATCCAATAAAGATTTACCAAATCATTAAATCGTTTTTGAGTATATTTAACTACTTTAATGTCATCACGTTTTTGCAGTAAATCTGCTAATTTATCTATTTGAGAAGGATAGAGCATTTCTCCTCCACTTTTCTTCGATAAATTGTATAGCAATTGATGATTGGCAATGGTATTCGTAAATTCTGCATCCATAGCTATTATAGTAAACTCGCCATTTTGAGTAAGTGTTTTGTTCTTCAACTTTACCACCGCTTGGTATTTATAATCTCCTTGCGGATAAATACCTGCGTTCAAGTGATAAGCATTGGATGTTTTATTGAATTGATAAGGGAATTTTTTGCCGGAAGCATTGATAATAGTTAAATTTACATCTGCTTCATTGATAAGTTCATAGCTGTCGTTATACAATTCAGCATCAAATTCTACACTTTGATTTTCGTTAAATACATGATTGTTAATTACTCTAAACAATCCTTTTTCAATTTTTACCGAAAGATATTGAACAATTTTAGTAATAATTTCGTCAAAAGCTTCCGAATTATTTCTTTGTGCATAGTTAGCGAGTTTCCATTTCCACAAACCTTCACCTGTAATAATACCATTTTTACTTCCAAGTGATTGATTAAAAAGAATTAATGGTTGATTGCTTGCAACATTACCTATCTTTTGCATCAAAAATGGTTCTGCAGAAGGAGCTAATTTATAATTGCCATAAATACAATTTAATGGCGGAAAATTATTGAGCATTTTACGGGTTTCGTCGCTAATGGTAAAGTACGAAAACTCTGACGACAGATAAGGCAAAGATTCATTAAAATTTTGATTTTTCACAGTAATGTTTAGTCCGCTATTGTGTGCATTAAACTGTGAAATATTGCTTTGAGAACCTAATATATATAGTATAGGAATATTCGCTTTCTGAATATCAGAAAAGATTTTTGCAGTATTAAATTTATTAGCAGGCAATTGATGTAAAATTACCAAATTGTAATCGGAAATAGGTTTTGTAAAATCATTAATTAAAGAAATTTGCACATCGTAATTGCGATTCCCTTCTAAGGTTTGCTTAATTGCTGAAATATCAGGATGAGGAACGGCTGCTAACAGTAGTATTTTCTGGCGAGCATCTAATACTTCTATAAAAATATCTTTACGGTTATTAGTAAGTGTAATTTCATCATTAACAGGAGAAATGCTAATGGTGTATCGTTGCAAACCGCTTTCTTTGGCTTCTGTAGTAATATTAATAGTTTCAGTGTATTGATTGCTACTAAAATTAATGGTTTTATTAAAGATTTCTTTTTGTCCGTGAGTAACTTTCAGTTTAGCCGATAAACCCTTGGCTTTATTAGCGTTCACAATTACTTCGACAGGAAATGTGTTGCCTAAATAGGTAATATGATTGAAATTAACCTTTTGTATCAACAAATCCTTACGAACAGTGGTATCGCCTAATGCAAGGGTATAAATAGGTGATTTTATCTTGTCAGAAGCATATAAAGGATTGTTTCCTTTATTATAAATACCATCACTGGCAAGGATAACAGCTCCTACATTACGATTTGTATATCTGGTAATCAGCTCATCAAACAAGGCTGCTATATCAGTTTGCTTGCCATTATAATTAAAATTAAGTTGCTCACTTACTTTATCATCAAAATTAAAACTTTTAACGTCATACTTTTTTTCGAGTTCATTAATTAAGTTTTCTACTTTTTGCTTGTATTCGTTTTTGTAAAAAGATGAATCTTTGTTTACCAAAATAGATTGTGAATTATCTTGTGCAAAAACAATAATAGGCTTTTCGTTGGTATGCGTATTGGTTTTGAGTAAAGGCGAAAGCAACAAAAATGCAATTAAGAATATCGCCAGAAAACGAAAAAAAGCCATTAACTTGGTAAGTAATGGCGAAAAATCGTTGTGTTTGTTTTTATAGTATAAAATTGCAGAATATATTATTCCTGCAATCACACAAAAAACAATCATCCATGCTGGATATTCGGTAATAATATTCAAATCAGTGGGTTATTATTTATTTGGTTAAGTTATTCATAACTCATAATTTGTTTAGGTGTTCATTGCACCGCAAACATTAATAACTTGTCCACTAACATAAGAAGAAAGGTCGGAAGCAAGAAACAAGCAAAGATTGGCAACATCTTCGGGTTTTCCGGTACGTCTCAATGGAATGTCTTTTATCCATGTTTCCTTTATTTCTGGTGGTAATTGTGCCGTCATTTCTGTTTCGATAAATCCTGGTGCCACTGCATTACAGCGAATATTGCGAGAACCTAATTCTTGTGCTATTGATTTTGTAAATCCTATAATTCCCGCTTTGGAAGCCGAATAATTAGATTGACCTGGATTACCAGATATTCCAACTACAGAACTCATGTTTATGATAGAGCCAAAGCGTTGTTTAAGCATTACTTTTTGCACAGCTCTGCTGAGATTAAATACCGATTTAAGGTTTACGTTCATCACTAAATCCCAGTCGTTTTCGCTCATACGCATCAATAAACCATCGCGGGTAATACCGGCATTATTAACCAATACGTCAATCTGTCCAAAATCAGTAGCTACATCATTAATTAATTTTTCAGATGCTTCAAAAGACGCAGCATTTGAGGCATAAGCCTTTGCTTTAATACCCATGGCATTAAGTTCAGTTTCCAATTTTTGTGCATTTTCGTCATAAGCCAAATCAGAAAAAGCAATATTGGCTCCATTTGAAGCAAAAGTAATAGCAATAGCCTTACCAATTCCTCTTGAAGCTCCTGTAATTAAAGCTGTTTTTCCTTCTAATAACTTCATTGTATGTTGTGTTAAATTATATGGCAAAGAT
>CAYTJB010000036.1:4198-7752 GCA_964437995.1 uncultured Bacteroides sp.
CGGCTACCAATTACGACACATCCGCAAAAGTGCGGCAAAGATAGTGTTTTTTTTATTTAGATATTTGGCGATTTAATGATTTGGCAATTCAATGGGTTTAAAATTTATCTAACACGCTGATTATTAATATTTTTATATTTTTATTCTGTTTTCAAAAATTCTATTTTTCTTGTAGTAAGAAATTACAAAAATATTTTATACATTTGTAGCGTTAAAACAATAATAAATAGTTTAATAATCTAATTATTAATTATATGAAAAATTTATCAATTCTTATTTTACTATCTTTAATTACAATTGGAGGTAAATCACAAGTAATTATAACAAACAATTATGAAGTAGGAATAAATGTTGCTTATGCCTATTATGAGTACGAAGCAAATTTAAAAGGATGGATTTCCGAAGGTTGGGTTTATATTGAAGCTAAGGAATCTAAGCAAGTTGTTAATTATTTACCTGCCAATCGTACTATGTATTATTATGCTTATGCAAAAGATGAGAAAAAATTTGCAGGTGAACATCCGCTATTAGTAAATTTTGAAGAACAATTTAAAATTAAGAATGCTGATATGGAGAAAGTTAAAGCAGAAAATCCTAAATACATGATGATTAATTTCCGTAAAACGAAGCTTGTTCCTAAAAATCCTGATACACGCGAATGTTCAATAATTATTGAATAATTTTTTAAGTAAAATTACAGCTATACTTGTAGAAAATGTAATTGTGTCGAAAATGAGTTAAAAACTCGCAATTACAGTTTTTCCACCTACAACTTTTTGATTGATACTTACTTTTATTTTAACATCTAAAGGCAAAAGCAAATCAACTCTTGAGCCAAATTTAATAAAACCCAATTCTTCGCCTTGTTTTGCTATATCGCCAACTTTGGAGTAGCAAACAATTCTGCGGGCAACAAAACCGGCTATTTGTCGGGTTAAAATACTAATTCCTTTTTCGTTTTCAACTACTACGGTGGTTCTTTCGTTTTCGGTAGAAGATTTTGGATGCCAAGCTACCAAAAACTTACCAGGATGGTATTTGCTGTATTTTACTATACCACTTATTGAATATCTGTTTACATGCACATCATTAGGCGACATAAATACAGATATTTGTAATCTTTTATCTTTAAAATATTCGGTTTCTTCTACTTCTTCTATTACTACCACTTTCCCATTTGCAGGGCAAAGAATATTGTTTTCGTTGATTTCAATAGGAAACAGAGGCACCCTAAAAAATCTAATTATCAGAATGTATAAAACAGATAAAACGCTTGCAGATAGGTATAATATGCAAGGAAAATCTCTTAAATAAACTTTCTCAAAACTTAGTACTGCTAAAAATAATGCAAAAGAAATTAATAATATTTTATAACCTTCTTTATGAATTTTCATAATATTAATTAATAAGTTGAAAATAATATAAACATATTAGATATACAAATACAAAAGGAGTTGCAATCAGCATAGCATCTAAACGGTCTAATATTCCTCCATGTCCTGGCAAAATACTACCTGAATCCTTTATTTGCAAACTTCTTTTAAACATTGATTCTACCAAATCGCCCAATGTACCTGTTGTTACAATAATTATTGCCATTCCAATCCATACTAAAATTGAAAAATCTTTATAAAAATAAGAAAAAATACATGCACAAATTAAGCTAAATATCAAGCCACCTATACTTCCTTCCCAAGTTTTTTTAGGAGAAATTCGTTCAAACAATTTGTGTTTTCCTAATTTGATTCCTGTTAAATAAGCAAAAGTATCGTTTGTCCATGTTAAAACGAATATTCCAAGTAACAATTCATAATGATTTTCTAAAAATATGGGTATAAAATTTAATAAAGATAAGGGAAAAGCAATATATAAAAAACCTATTAAAGTAACAGCAATATTTAAAATTGGGTTAGGCTTATTTCTGAATAATTCGAAAATAAAAACAAGAAAAACCAATGGAATTATAAAAATAATGCTTAATCCAAATGAGATAATGAATGTAAAACTTAAATACCAATAAATTGCAATAATAATTCCAAGAATTTTTTGAGGTTGAATGTTTTCTGAAGCAACAATTTTATAGAACTCAAGTGTTCCTAATACACAGAAAACCAAAAATAAAGAAGCAAAAAATACAGGATGCAGCAAAATTGATGCAATGATTAACATTACAAAAATGGCACCAGTAATTGTTCTTGAAATAAAATTATTCACTTTGATTATATTTTGAGATGAGTTGTTTTGCTTTCATAATACTATCAATGGAAACATGTAGCTCTATTTCGCCAAAAAAGTATGCTGAGTCTTGCTTGTTTATTACAAAAGATTCAATATCATTTTCCAACAACATACCGCTAATTAATTCTATTTCATATAATTTAGAAGAACTATAAACAAGAGCCCATCCTTCATCCATAAGAATTTATATTAATTGCTATCTTCAATTAAAAAAACATAAAGCTCTTTCGGTCCGTGGGCACCCATTACCAATGTTTTTTCAATATCGGCAGTCCTGCTTGGTCCTGTAATCATAGAAATCATAGATGGGATTGTATCGTATTTAATTCTTATGAGTTTTAGAGCCTGTTTTAAATCTTCCACCAATTGCGAAGTATATGCTATTACCACATGCGTTTCAGGATATACATTCATTCGTCTTCCCGACATTTGTTTAGATGAAACCATTACTGTTCCTAATCTTGCAATTAAAAACTCGCATTTTGTAATTCCAACTTTTTGATTTACAAAATCATTTTCAGTAGATAAAACCGTTATTGTTGTATTTTTTAAGATATTAACTAATTTATCATCAATACAAAATACGTTATCCCACTTATTATTATTGGCTATTTGTTTAAAATTATTTATAAAATCATTTTCGTCAGTGCAATATACAAAATCACCCGAAACAGCATTAAATGCTTCGGCAAAAGTAATATCCAAAGGTTCTGTAATTTCTTTATATACTGACGATTCAAAATCAATATCTGGAAAAGGATTATCAGATTTATCAATCAAAGAATCTCTGATTTTTTTAAGTACTTTTTCTTTTGTTGTGCTTTCTTTCATACTTAATTGGTTAATAAGTTACTAAGTTAATAACTTATATGGTATTTTGATATTATTTTATTAAGTTTAAAACTATCAGATTATTATACAGATATTATTATAGCAATATTAATATTTTTTTTTACTTTACAACTCTATGAACTTTATGAACTTTCAGCTACTTTCTGGTAGCGATTTTGGCGTTTCTGCACTAATTGTAGTGGTCGTATTGTCATTGTTGTATCCTTGAAACATCAAATCAACTTCTCTGTCTTTTTCAAAAGGCCTTTTTCCAAAAATATGCTCTAAATCTTCTCTAAAAATAACTTCTTTTTCAATCAAAACATTTGCCAAGCTATTTAACTTATTTTTATTATCCTGTAGTAATTTAACAGCACGTTTATAGGCAGTTTCAATTAAATCATGAATTTCTTTATCAATTAATTCAGCAGTTTTTTCGCTATAAGGTTTTGAGAAAGAATATTCTTGTTGTCCCGATGAATCGT
>CAYTJB010000036.1:7762-8082 GCA_964437995.1 uncultured Bacteroides sp.
TAGTAACTAATATTTCCTAATTTTTCATTTAAGCCAAAATATACAACCATTGCATAAGCTTGTTTGGTAACCTTTTCGAGGTCGTTTAAAGCTCCTGTAGAAATTTTCCCAAAAGTAACCTGCTCGGCTGCTCTTCCTCCTAATGCAGCTGTAATTTCATCTAACATTTGCTCAGAAGTAGTAATTTGACGCTCTTCGGGTAAATACCAAGCTGCACCTAATGCTTTTCCTCTTGGCACAATAGTAACTTTAACCAATGGATGTGCATGTTCGAGTAGCCAGCTAATAGAAGCATGCCCTGCTTCGTGGAAAGCTATTAC
>CAYTJB010000036.1:8092-17935 GCA_964437995.1 uncultured Bacteroides sp.
AATTTTATTGCGTTTTTCCAATCCGCCTACTATACGGTCAATAGCATCTAAAAAATCTTGTTTTTCAATAATTTTCTTACCTTTACGTGCTGCAATCAAAGCCGATTCGTTACAAACATTGGCAATATCAGCACCCGAAAAACCTGGTGTTTGTTTTGCTAAAAATTCAACATTTAAGTTAGTATCGTTTTTAAGATTACGCATGTGAACCTCAAAAATAGCTTTTCTTTCTTCTAAGTCAGGAAGTTCAACGTAAATTTGACGGTCGAATCTACCAGCACGCATTAGGGCTTTATCTAAAATATCGGCACGATTGGTAGCTGCTAAAATAATAACACCAGCATTGGTAGCAAAACCATCCATTTCGGTAAGTAATTGATTTAAAGTATTTTCCCTTTCATCATTACCACCTGTCATAGCATTTTTGCCTCTTGCTCTGCCGATTGCATCAATTTCATCGATAAAAATAATACAAGGTGCTTTTTCTTTGGCTTGTTTAAATAAATCTCTAACTCTCGAAGCACCAACGCCTACAAACATTTCAACAAAATCAGAACCAGAAATTGAGAAGAAAGGAACTTTTGCTTCACCTGCTACAGCTTTGGCTAATAAAGTTTTCCCAGTTCCCGGAGGACCAACTAATAAAGCTCCTTTAGGAATTTTACCACCTAATTCGGTATATTTTGTAGGATTTTTTAAAAAATCAACAATTTCTATAATCTCAGTTTTAGCTTCTTCCAAACCAGCTACATCATGGAAATTAATAGTTACACTCGTATCTTTATCAAATAATTGTGCTTTCGATTTTCCAATATTAAATATTTGTCCGCCACCGCCACCTTTGCCCATCATGCGCATAAATATTATCCAAATTACAATTAGAATAAGGAAGGGCCAAATAAAGCCAAATATTTCACTACCCCAGTCTCTGCGAGTCTCAGGTGTAATTGGAACAGGATCTCTATTTATAATTTGTTGCTTTTCTATTTCTGTTTTTCCAATAGTATCTTGGGCTATTATCTTATTTTGGAGTTCGCTAATATCCTTTTGAAAACCTTCTAATGTAATGAATTTGTATATATAAAAAGCCTTGCCTTTAAATTTACCAGTAACACCTTCTGGTTTTATATTTTTATAAGTTGTATCTTGCTCAACTCTTTCAGCTTTTATATATATTTCAGCAGTTTCTTTGTTAACAATAACAATTTTTTCAATATCATTTTTAATGAATATTTTTGACAATTGACTCCAGCTTACAATTTTGTCTTCTTCCTTAAAAGAGCTGCTATTTGTGAACTGTAAAGCAATAAATACTACTGCAAGTATGCCATAAATCCAATAAAAACTGAATTTGGGCTTTTTTTGCTTATTAAATAGTCCTTTCTTGTCAGGAGTCGTATTTTTTTCTTGTTTATTTTTATCGTCTTCCATTTAGTTTATTTTTTCAATATCTTATTAATCAATATCTTCAATGATTTTAACATCAGCATCAGCCCAAAGTTTTTCTAATTGGTAAAACTCTCTTGCTTCTTTTTGAAATATATGTACTACAATGTCAAAATAATCAAGCAAAATCCATTCAGAATTGATAAAACCTTCTTTAAATCGAGGAGTTGCACCGATAGCTTTTCTTACTTCTTCTTGAACAGAATCTGCAATGGCTTCTGTTTGAGTTCGTGAAGTTCCGTTACAAATAATAAAGTAATCAAACATGCTGTTATGAACGTTTGTAAGGTTCATAACGGTAATTTCTTTGCCTTTTTTTTCTTGTATTCCTTTTACAATAATATCGGCTAACATAGCCGAAGTTGAGTTAATTTTCTTTTTTGCCATCAAATTTTTTGGTTATAGCATGCAAAATTACGTTTTTTTACTGATTATATTCAATACTTTTTTTAGGAATATTTTATTATTTTTACAAACAAAAGAAAAGAGAATTATGTTCAATGGAATTTTTGCGGAAAATAAAATAATTAAATTAGCTAACACTAATTCAACCAACGAGTTTGCATCGGATTTGTTAAAAAAAAATGAAACAATTGAAGGAACTGTTATTTGGGCAGTTTCGCAAACAAAAGGAAAGGGACAAAAAGGGAATACTTGGGAAAGTGAAGATGGCAAAAACCTTACATTCAGTATTATACTTCATTCTTTGATGATAGAACCATCTCAACAATTTCTTTTAAACAAAGCTATTTCGTTGGGAATGATTGATTTTTTGAAAACAAAGATAGATGAATCATTAATAAAAATTAAGTGGCCCAACGATATTTATGTTGAAAATCAAAAAATTGCCGGAATTTTAATAGAAAATGAAATATTAGGTGCTAATATACAATCGTCAATTATAGGAATAGGTTTAAATGTTAACCAATTAGTATTTTCAGCCAATATTCCAAATCCAACTTCTTTACGTTTAATTAAAGGCATTGAGTTTAATACCAAAAAAGTTTTGTTAGAAGTTTTAACTAAAATTGAAATAAGAATAATTAATTTATATAATAATGATATAGAGCTAATTAATAATGATTATTTGAGTAATTTATTGTATTATAATTGTTACAAAAAATATTTTTTTAAAAATGAAGAAATACATGCTATGATTATGAATGTTTCCGAATACGGTCAATTAATTTTAAAGACAATTGAAGATAAAATAATTAAGTGCGATTTTAAAGAAATTGTTTTTTTGCATGAGTAAAAAGATAATTTTGCCATTAACTTGTTTTTAACAACCTTTAACTGATTTCTTCACTTATTAAGAGTATTATTATTAATTTTGTGAATTAAAACCAACCAATATGAAAAAATATTTATTTTTTACATTATTTCTTGCATCATTCTTGTATGCAAATGAAACACAGGCAAAAAAGCTACAAGCAGATTTGTCGTATTCATCATTTTATTCGCCTGAGCATGGTCCATATTTTGAAACATATCTTTCTGTACATGGTAATAGTGTTTGCTTTGTGAAAAATCAAAATGGGAAATACCAAGCCACTATCGAAATTACTATGCTTTTTAAACAAAATGATAGTATAAAGGATTTTAAAAAATATAATTTATACAGTCAGGAAGTTGTAGATACTCTTAAAGTTAATTTTAATTTCATTGACCAACAGCGATTTGCACTCCAAAATGGCAAATATTCCTACGAATTAATAATTTCAGATAAAAATAGTACTGTAGCTCCATATAAGATTATTCAAGATATTTCTATTGAGTATCCTGAAAACCAATTAAATATTTCTGGTATTGAATTGGTAGAATCGTTTAAAAAAACTGTAAATCAGAGTATTATTTCTAAAAGTGGTTATGATTTAATTCCTTATAGTTCTGCCTTTTACCCCGAAAGTGTAAAAAAGATTACTTTTTATGCAGAAATTTATAATGCCGAAAAAGTATTGGGAAAAGATGAAGCATTTTTATTAAGTTATTTTATTGAATCTTACGAAACAATGAAGACAATAACGAATTTAGCAAAAAAGAAAAGAGAGCAAGCCAAAGCAGTTAATGTAGCTTTTGGAGAATTTGATATTTCAGGGCTTCCATCGGGTAATTATAATTTAGTAATAGAAGGAATAGATAAAACAAATAAAATAGTGGTTTTAAACAAGGTGTTTTTCCAACGAAGCAATCCAAATATTCGGTTTGAGATAAAAAATATTGCTAATTTAGATATTGAAGAAACTTTTGCAGCTAAATATACCGATAAAGATACACTTACAGATTATATTCGTTCGTTATATCCAATTTCTACTGATTTGGAAAAAAACTTTACAAACGATCAGTTAAAAAAAATAGATATAAGAACTATGCAACAATATTTTTTTAATTTTTGGTTGCAACGTAACGTCATTAACCCCGAAAGTAGTTGGTTAGCCTATCAAAAAGAAGTAGAAATAGTGAACCATAACTATGGCACCAAAACGAGAAAAGGATATGATACCGATAGAGGACGGGTTTATTTACAATATGGTACTCCGAGCGAAATTTTTGACAAACCTTTTGAAACTAATACTGGCTTAGATGGGAGTTATGGAACAGTACCTTACCAAATTTGGCACTATTATAAATTAAAGAATCAAACCAATAAAAAATTTGTTTTTGCCAATCCTCATTTAGCTTCGAATGATTACGAATTAATACATTCTGATGCTATTGGAGAATTTAACAACCCAAATTGGGTTATGGTACTTTCACGCTTTGATGGTGTTATGCAAGAAGAAATTCCGGCAGAAAATCAGGGAAAAGCTGGGAAATTATACAAAAATTTACATTAATAAATATTTTTTCATTTGTTTGTCTAAAAAATAGCTCATTATTCAAATAATGAGCTATTTTTGTAAACAAAAATTTAAAGTTTTTTATTTTTAAGAATGAGAAAGATAGGTTTCTATTTATTTTTACTATTTGAACGATTGGTATCTTTCTTACCTTTTCGGTTACTTTATATAAAGTCTGATTTTGTGTATTTTATGTTGTATTATGTGCTGAAATATAGAAAAGATATAATTTATCAAAATCTTAAAAATGCTTTTCCCGAAAAATCTGAAACGGAAATAAAACTACTCAGGAAAAAATACATGAAAATAATGGCTGATTTGATTATGGAATCAGTTAAATCATCGCACTTAAGCGAAAAAGCCATTCTTAAAAGGTTTAAATTTAAGAATCTTGAGTTATTACAACAGCTTTATAATGATAAAAAAAGTGCTTTCGTTGTTTGCGGACATACCGGTAGTTGGGAAATGTCGGCTATGATAATGCCTTTAATTACTAAATACAAGTGTTTTGCAATTTATCAACCCCAAACCAATCTTTATTTTGATGCGTATATAAAAAAAGTAAGAGGTAGTCTTGGTTTAATTACTGTGCCATCGCAACAAGCTTACAGAAAGTTTATTGAGCATAAAAATGAGACAATTCTGAGTTATATACTTGCTGATCAGTCGCCTTCAAAAGATGGAGATAATTATTGGACTACTTTTTTAAATCAGGAAACAGCATTTTTTACAGGTTTAGAAAAAATGTCGAAAAGTCTTGATTTTGCTGTGGTTTTTTTGCGAATCATACGCACTGGCAGAGGGAAATATACATTAGAATTTGAATTATTAACAGATAAACCTAAGCAAACACAAACAGGCGAAATATCTGAAATGTATGCAAATGCTTTAGAAAGATTGATTTGTCAATATCCCGAAAACTGGCTATGGTCGCACAGAAGGTGGAAACATAAACGAAATTTAACATGACAAAAACTGCGATTGTAATATTAAACTGGAACGGAAAGAAATTTTTAGAGAAGTTCTTACCATTTGTTATTCAATATAGTAGGGGAGATGCTGAAATTATTATTGCCGATAATGCTTCTTCTGACGATTCATTGACTTTTATGCAAACCAATTATCCTGAGATTAGAATAATCAAAAATCCTGAAAATGGTGGCTTTTCTAAAGGTTATAACGATGCTTTAGCTCAAGTTGAGGCTGAATATTATGTATTATTAAATTCTGATATTGAAGTTACCGAAAATTGGATTAAACCTATTATTGCATTAATGGATAGTGATGAGAATATTGCGGTTTGTCAACCCAAATTGCGTTCTTATGCCGAAAGAAATAAGTTTGAATATGCAGGTGCTGCCGGTGGTTTTATTGATAAATATGGTTATCCATTTTGTCGCGGGCGATTGTTTCAATCTTTAGAGGTTGATAATGGGCAATACGATGATGTTTGCGAAGTTTTTTGGGCAACTGGTGCTGCTATGTTTGTCAGGGCTGAGCTCTATCATAAATTTGGTGGATTAGACAACGATTTTTTTGCTCACATGGAAGAAATAGATTTCTGTTGGCGACTAAAAAATGAAGGCTATAAGATTATGTATTGTCCTGATTCTGTTGTTTATCATGTTGGAGGTGGCACCTTGCCTAAGAATAATGCTCGTAAAACTTATTTAAACTTTAGGAATAACTTTTTTCTTTTGTTTAAGAATTTACCTGCCAATAGATTATTAAAAGTATTTATTTTTAGACTTTTTCTTGATTCTATTGCTGGAATTAAATTTTTATCGGAAGGTGGCTTTAAAGACTTATGGGCTGTTGTACATGCTCATTTTAGCTTTTATGCTTCTATGAATAAAAATCTTAAAAAGAGAAGAAATATTCGCCACAAAAAAGTTAGTAAAATCTATAACCGTAATATTGTGTGGAGGCATTATGTTACGAAGAAAAAACTTTTTAGCGAGCTAAAAAGCGAAGATTTTAGTTAAAACTCTTCAATGCCAATCTATAACTATCTAATCCAAAACCTACTATACTTCCTTTGCAATTTGGAGCAATTAAAGAAATATGGCGATACTCTTCACGGGCAAATATATTGGAAATATGTACTTCAACTACAGGTGTTGTAATGGATTTAACAGCATCGGCAATAGCTACCGAAGTATGAGTATAACCGCCAGCATTGATAATAATTCCATCATAACTAAACCCAATCTCATGTAATTTGTTAATGATTTCGCCTTCAACATTGCTCTGAAAATAATCTATGTTAATATTATTAAATTCTTTTCGCAATATTTCAAGATAATCTTCAAAACTTTGGCTACCATAGATGTTTTTTTCGCGTTTGCCTATAAGGTTTAAATTGGGTCCGTTGATAATGATAATTTGCATTGTCTTAATTTTTTTCAAAATTAAACTTTTTAGTATTAAATATACAATTAAATTGAACAATAATAAGTAAATTGCTGAATTTCAATTTATAGCATTACTTATTAAAAATACTTTTGAATTATATTAAACTTTGTAGCAATTGGCTCGGTATAACTGTTTCTAAACAATTTTTCTTTGCAAACTTGTTTAGACAAACAGTATATAAAAGTTGCGTTTATTAGTTGAACTTACGACTAAAAATAACAAGCAATAAAGTGTTTTGATGATGTAATAATACAAAAAATATTAGCTATTTTTTTTGTATCCTATTTTCAATAATTTGTTTTAGTAGATATTCCAATCCATTGAGTTTTATTTCGTAGAGAGTTTCGAGCATCATACCCAATTTTCCTGAAGGAAAGCCTTTTTGCTTGAACCAAACCAAATAAGGCTCAGGTAAATTGCACAAGATAGTACCTTTGTATTTTCCAAAAGGCATATGCATAGTTGTTAGCTCTATGAGTATTGCTGAATTAGCCGAAAAATCAACTTCTTGCATATAATGGTTAAAGGAAAAAGGTTAAAGGAAAAAGGAGAACGAACCAATATTAAAAAATAACAATTATGGATGCTCTCCTTTTAACTCCAAATTTTCTATCAGCACTATGTATAGTCTGACTTTACAAGCGTTTTAAAGAATTTTTATTTTTTAACAACGCCCAATGGTAGGAGTTCTTTTCCGTATAATTCGTTTAAAATTTGTGCCAAACAAGTGTAAATAGCACTTAATCCACAGATGATACCTTCGTAGCCTGCAATTACTTTAAATAGATGATTACCTGTAAAATCAGCAATGGCTAATAGTGCAAACAAGAGCACCAATGTTCCAAAAACAAATTGTAAAGCACAACTCAATTTAAAAGTTCCAACAAACATTCCTAAAGAGAAAATTCCCCAAATTGTTAAAAACCAACCCATCGAAATAGCATCGGCAGGTTCAGCTATGCCCATTTTGGGAAATGCCCAAATTGCTACCAATGTAATCCAAAATGTACCATAAGCTGTAAAAGCAACCGTTCCAAAAGTATTGTTCTTTTTAAATTCCATTGCACCAGCAAAAAGTTGGGCAATACCACCAACAAATATTCCCATTCCCATAATTATACTGGTTAATGGAATTAAACCTGCATTGGTAAGATTTAAAATTACTGTTGTTAATCCAAATCCCAATAAGCCCAATGGAGCAGGATTTGCAGAAGAATCAATGATTCTGATAGTTGTAGTGTCTTGCATAAAATTTAATTTGATTTAAAAATGAAGTGGCAAAAGTAATATATTTTTTTTTATACAGCTATTTTTTTTCAACATGGAATTGAGTTTATTAGTTGAGCTTATAGGTTAAGTTTATTGCAAATTAGATTTGGCTAATAAGGAAATCTATTGTAAGTTTGCCAAAATTTTTAACAAATCAACCTAAAATCTTTATGAACAAAAAAGTAAAAACCTTATTTATTATAGCTATTATAACTATAAGTGCAAAATCAATCAATGCTCAGCCTTGCGACATTAGACCCGATGATTTGTCAGAATTTAAAAACAGAACCTTAATTGTCGATTTTCAACGCGAAAAAATAAATACTTGGTTCATGGATTTTTGGAAATTTAATAAAAACATTGAATTTAAAACACAAGAAGAATGTTTGAAAATTACCAAAGAACAACAATCAAAATACTTAGTGTTGGGTACTTTTTACGAAGAAATGAATTACAATAATTCATTAGGAAAAAAAGAAAGTTCATCACACTCATTAAGAATGATTGGGCTTGTTAGACTCGAAGATTATAAAAAGAGCTTAAAAGGCAATATAAATTCTGTAGCAATTGCATGCTATACGCCTGAATTTGATGAAGGAAAAACTATGAAAGAAAAACTACTCGGAAAAAGAACAGAAGAATATATACTTAGAGACGCAGAAGTAAAATTAACTTTAAAAATACTTGTCAATCAGTTGAATGAAATTGAAAATAACAGCCTTAAAAAGTACAACACGCGCGACCTTTCAAAAGACCAAGCTAAGATTAATTGCCCAAAAATTTCAAGCAAAGATATTTATATTGATAAAACATTTTTAAAAGATGCTTCTGATATAAACGAACTAAAAAGGAACAAAAAATTCAAAGTTAATATTGTTACCAGCGAACAAATTGATGAAAAAATTGAAAACAATGAAGATGTTTTAATTGCCTATTCATCGCCTTATGGCATTCAAGGTGCGAACGATGTATTGATATTTACTCATTTTTTAGTAAATGCTAAAGATGGTGTTTTTTATTACGAATCAGGAAGAAGTATGTTTGGCATGCCAGGAGCTTATTTCCGCAAAGCAGTATTTAAAGAAATTTTGGATTGTAGCAAATAAAGTAGTTATACCTCATTTTAAAAAGAATGAACCAAGTAGAAATCTACACTAGCAAGAAAAAATCAATTCTAATGTTAATTGGTTCAATCATATTCATTGCGTTAGGAATATGGATGTTGATAAATGCAAATAATTTTACAGGATGGAAAGCCAGAAATCCAATTCTCACACAAGGAATTGGTGTAATCTCTATAATATTTTTCGGATTTGGAATTTTTGTTGGAATTAAGAGGTTAATTAAAACTGAACTTGCATTAATAATTGATTCGAAAGGACTAAATGTTAATCCTAAAAAATCATTGAGTGAATACATAGAGTGGAAAGACATTCTAGGGTTTAGAGAAATAAAAATTAAAAGTACGCGAATAATAATAATTCGTGTGAAAAATCCTGACCAATGGATAGAAAAAGAAAAAAGTTTTTTTCGGAGAAAATTAATGCAATTTAATCTCAACTATTATGATTCCCCCTTTAACATCTCAGCTGCTGGACTTGATATTCGTTATAAAGAATTAAAAGATAAATTGAATAGTTACTTTAAAGAATATAAAAACGAGGTATAATAAACGCAATAACATATGCGGATATTCGAATTTGTTGAAATATTTGAAATCTTTAAATATATTTATGCTGGCTGTCAGTTAAGCAACAATTTAATCCCGAATTTGTCATAACGTCAACCGATAAAATCACTTCCATTGAAAAACACAAGCATTATAGCTTTTGGTGATTACTTACTACAAGGGAAATATTACTTTCATTCCGGC
>CAYTJB010000037.1:0-3035 GCA_964437995.1 uncultured Bacteroides sp.
CAATTTGTATAAAATATAAGCAAAAGTTAACCGCTTTTCTCAAAAAAAAATTGTAGGTTTGTATCGTTAATGATTTTTTTAAATGACTAAAGCTATACTATTAACTAATCTTTGTTGCAACCTGATTAAAAGAGATTTACTTAAAAACAGGTTGGTAATGGCGAATTTACCAACTGAGAAATTAAGTAAGTTTTTATTTCAATTGTATTGTAGTGGGTTGCTTAACTACAAAGAGATTTCCGATGATAAGAACATTAAAAAATTAGAAAAATTAGGTTTTGTTAAAATTATTGAAGTTGAAGATAGCCAAATAGATGTTAAAACAGAAGAACTTAAAAGCCAATATCAACATTTTCCGATAGCACATATTGAAGCCATTAACCTTGAACTTACTTATGAATGTAATTCTAACTGCCCACATTGCTTATTAAAGGCTGTTAGAGAAGCATATAAAGGTAAAGAATTATCATACACTAAGATTAAAAGCATTATTGCTGATGCATATTTTGCAGGTTTATTGCAAAATGGAATAAACTTTACAGGTGGCGAAGCCTTATTGGCTAATGTCGATATTTTTGATTTAATAAGTTATGCAGCCAGCTATGGAATTCCTACAAGACTGTTTACCAACTCTTTTTGGGGAAGCAAAATATTGTTTAAAGTAGGTAATCAGAGATTTGCATCTCCTTTAGCATTGATAAAAATGTTGAAAAAAAGTGGGTTAAACCAATTAGCATTAAGTTTTGATTCTCGTATTGATAAAGATAAAGTTGGTATTAAGCAACTTACTTCTATTATTCAAGCATGCGAAACTATTGGATTAAATTACGAATTAATATCTTCTAATGAAGCTAAAACACAGTTAGTTTCATTTATTCAATATCTAAAAATATCAATGGGTCTTAATGAATTAAAATTTATGACTCCCATTACTATGGATTTGGTGGATATGGGTGGAGCCAATGGCATTTCTATCAAATTAACGAATAATTCTTCTCTCAAGGATTTAATTTCGCAAAGCTTGTGCAAAAGTAAAGGGTTTTATCAGCCAAGTGTGCTTACGATTGCTCCTGATGGAAATGTTAGGTCGTGTATGTATGGACTGGGAATATGTAATTTAGGTAATATTCACGTACAAAGTTTGTATGAAATAATAAATGGCTTTAGCGATGAAGTTACAAAAGCTTTTGCTGATAAAAAGGCGTTTGAATTAGCCGATTTACTTTACGAACCGCATAAAAATATTTACAAACCATTCTGTCATCCTTGTTCTGCATGTGTTTTACTTGCCCGACTTATACAAGAATATTATCAATTGGCAAAAACGAAAAGTGTTTCGAAAGATGATATTTTAAAAATAAATTTACAAGTTGCCAAAGACCTTAATTTATTAAAAAATGATATAAAGTGATATGATAATGTGGCAGTTTAACGAACCTTGTTTTGTCTTTCCGAGTGATAACGAGGAATCTCATTAAATAAAAGATTTATAATTAATTAGATGAGATGCTTCCTTTGTCAGCATGACAAAAGGAGTGTTTTCCAATTTTCGACTTTTTTACCCATTATCTATAACCAATTAACCAATAACAATGCTTCAATTTACTGATAATCCTTATACATACCAACGCTTTGTTACTAAAGAAGTGAGAATTGGGAATACGCCATTAGGCGGCAATAACCCTATTCGCATACAATCCATGTGCAATGCCGATACTATGGATACTGAGGCTACGGTTGCTCAATCTATTCGCATGATAGAAGCAGGCTGCGAATATGTAAGGATTACGGCACAGGGCATTAAAGAAGCCGAAAATCTTGCTAATATCAAAAACGAATTATTTAAAAGAGGCTACAATACACCCTTAATAGCCGATATTCATTTTAATCCAAAGGCTGCTGAAATAGCCGCTGCTATTGTAGAAAAAGTTCGTATTAACCCCGGAAATTATGTTGACCGAAATACAGGAAAGTTTGATTTTACCGAACACGAATACAACGAGGAATTACAACGTATTGCCGAACGGTTGTTTCCGTTGATTGAAATATGCAAGAGAAACCAAACTGCCATTCGTATCGGGACTAATCATGGCTCGCTATCTAATCGTATTGTTAGCCGCTATGGTGATACTCCAAAAGGAATGGTAGAATCTGCTATGGAATTTATTCGTATAAGCAGAGGTTTCGATTTTCACAACTTAGTTTTATCAATGAAATCGAGTAATGTAAAGGTAATGATTGCTTCTACACGATTATTGGTGGCAAATATGAGAACTGAAGGTATGAATTATCCTATTCACTTAGGTGTTACCGAAGCCGGAGATGCAGAAGACGGTCGTATAAAGTCGGCTGGTGGTATTGGAGCTTTGTTGGAAGATGGAATAGGGGATACCATTCGGGTTTCGCTTACCGAAGACCCTGAATTTGAGTTGCCCATTGCTCGTAAAATAGTTAATTTCTATAACAACAAAGCCATTTCAAACAATATTGAAAATAACTCTATTAAATTTCCTGTAGATCCTTATCAATATACAAGAAGAACTTCTATAGCTGTTGATAATATTGGTACATCGTATCCTGTAATTATTATCGGAAACGATACTAATAGAAAAACTGATTATTCATTTTCTGAAAATCAAATTAAAAATAATCTTACAAACGCAAACTTTGATTTATACAGTAATTACAGGCAGTTGGACGCTTCCAAAATAAAATTTTTTCAAATTTCATCTATAAATGATATTGATTTTAGCAATATTAACTTGATAAACAGCATCAAAAGTGATAAAAATATAGTGCTTATTACTGCTTTTGATAGCGATAGCATTAAAAACGAAAGATTTTTCTTTGCTAATTTAATACATGCCGGCATTCAAGCTCCTGTGGTTGTTAAAAAAATGTATAAAATTGCTGATAAAGAAGCTTTTCAGATGAAGGCTTCCGCAGATGTTGGAGCTTTATTGGTAGATGGTTTTTGCGATGGAATTTGGATAGAAAACTCCAACTTTTCAACAGAAATAATTACCGAAACTTCT
>CAYTJB010000037.1:3132-17776 GCA_964437995.1 uncultured Bacteroides sp.
AACACAATTCAAAATTCAAGATGCTTTAAAAACTATTAAAGAAAAGACTTCTCATTTGAAAGGACTTAAAATAGCAGTAATGGGCTGTATTGTGAATGGTCCTGGCGAAATGGCAGATGCACATTATGGTTATGTAGGTGCCGGAAATGGCAAGATTAACCTTTACAAAGGGAAAACGGTAGTTGAAAAAAACATTCCTGAAACCGAAGCCGTTAATAAATTAATTGAATTGATTAAGGTAAATGGCGATTGGAAGGAAAAGGATAAATTGCCTGTCAGCAGAAAGGCGTAGCAGGATATTACAGCCTAACAAGGAATAAGCCACGAATTTACACAAAAAATACAATTTGCCTTTCACTAAATATGTTTTATACCGAAATGAAATATTTAATAGTCCAATACACTATCGCTTTTGAAAAAACACTCCTTTTATCTAAAAGTTTGTATTGATAATACAAAATAGTTTGTATTCTTAATACAAATTATCACTACTGACCGACTAAAATTTTCTTAAAATGGATTTTAGCTAAAAATCTAATTTAGAACGAAGTTAACTCGTTGAGATTTTAATATTTTAAATTTTTGGATGAAACAATAGCAAATTTTTAAAGCATGATGATGAATAAAAAAACTACCACTCGTTCAAGTATGTTGGCACTTAACAGCCGATAATCTCGGAAGAGAAATAAACGGACTTACAAATGCAATAAAATACTGTTCAGTTGAAAACGCATTTATCATTACTATGAATCAGGAAGATAATTTTATACGGTACAAAAGCCATTCCTGCATGGAAATTTGCTGATATTCTTAAAGAACTTATACCAAAGGATTTATAAGTTATACCACGTTGTTCTATACTGGTTCTTAACAGGTTTGCAAAGCAAAGTTTTTTGCAAACCTGATTCCATTCAGTATTAAGTAGCCAACTGATTTGTTTCTAAGTTTGAAAGTTTTAAATAAGCCTTTTCGGCTGCTAATTGCTCGGCTGCTTTTATTGAATAATCTTGTCCACAAGTAATAGCTTCTCCGTCAATCGTTAATTCCACCTTGTATTGCTTAGTGTAACCACCACCTATCACACCTATCACATTAAATCCAACAGTTTTTTTTTCTCTTTGAGCCCAATCAATCAGTTTACTTTTAAAATTCCATTGTTTGTGCTCCATTTCATCAATATCAAGATGTACCTGAATAATACGATGAATGATTATACGACGTGTAAAATTAAAGCCTTTGTCTAAATAGATAGCTCCGATAAGTGCCTCAAAAGTATCGCCTTCGATAGAACGATAAAGGTTATTAGATTCTTGATCACGTTGTATCAAGTGATTGAGACCCATTTTTTTGGAAAGCTTGTTTAAATTGGAACGACTTACAATTTTTGAACGCAATTCGGTTAAAAAACCTTCGTCGTTGTAAGGATATTTCTTAAAAAGAAAATCGGCAACCACGGTACTTAAAATGGTATCGCCAAGATATTCAAGTCTTTCGTTGCTAATTTTTATACCTTTACGTGTTTCTTGTGAGGCAGACTTATGCAAAAAGGCAAGTTTATAAACAAAAATATTCTTGGGATAAAACCCAAGAATATTTTTAATAGATTGGTACAATTGCTTGTCCGTAGAAAAATATGATTTTAAAATCGGTAAAAATATCAAAACTTTTTAGCGATTGAATTTTTTGAAAATGAGTGTAGCATTATGACCACCAAAACCAAAAGCATTGCTTAAGGCAACATTAACAGTACGTTTAACAGCTTTGTTAAACGTAAAGTTTAATTTTGGGTCAATTTCTGGATCATCCGTAAAATGGTTGATAGTAGGGGGAACAATATCATGTTTAACAGCCAAAACAGCAGCAATTGCTTCTGCAGCACCAGCAGCACCCAATAAGTGTCCAGTCATTGATTTGGTTGAATTGATATTGATTTTATAAGCATGTTCTCCAAAAAGTCTTCCAATAGCCAATGGTTCAACTATATCACCTAATGGTGTAGATGTACCATGTGTGTTGATATGATCAACATCTTCTATTTTTAAATTGGCATCTTCCAATGCTGTTTTCATCGACATATAAGCTCCACGACCTTCGGGATGAGGAGCTGTCATGTGATAAGCATCAGCAGAAAGTCCTGCTCCTGCTACTTCACAGTAAATTTTAGCACCTCTTGCCAACGCATGTTCCATTTCCTCAAAGACAAGGGCAGCACCACCTTCGCCTAATACAAAACCATCGCGGTCTTTATCATAAGGACGCGAAGCTGTTTTAGGATCATCATTGCGAGTAGATATTGCTTGTAGTGCATTAAATCCGCCAATACCAGCCTGTGAACAAGAAGCTTCCGAACCACCGCAAACAAACAAATCAGCTTTTCCTAAACGAATGTAAAAAAGTGCATCAGCTAAAGCATTAGCCGAAGAAGCACAAGCTGAAACAGTTGCAAAGTTAGGCCCTCTAAAGCCATTTATTATAGAAATATGACCAGCTGTAATATCAGCAATCATCTTTGGAATAAAAAATGGATTGAACCTTGGAGTTCCGTCACCTTTTGCGAAGTCAGAAACTTCGTTATAAAAAGTAAGCAATCCACCTATTCCTGATGCCCAAATAACACCAGCACGGTCGAGATTGATTTTCTCAATGTCTATTCCTGAATCTTTAATCGCTTCATTAGATGCAACGATTCCATATTGTGCATATAAATCAAACTTTCGGGCTTCTTTTCTGTCGAAAAAATTAGCTGCATCAAAATTTTTAACTTCACAAGCAAATTGTGTTTTAAATTTTGAAGCATCAAAATGTGTGATTAAATTAGCACCACTTATTCCATTAAGTAACGCTTCCCAATATTCAGGAACAGTATTACCTAATGGAGTAAGCGATCCAAGACCTGTTACAACAACTCTTTTTAACTCCATCTAAAAATGAAATTTATTTAGTATTGTTTTCTATGTATGCAATAGCATCACCAACTGTGTTGATTTTTTCAGCTTGATCATCAGGAATTGCAATGTTGAATTCTTTTTCTAATTCCATGATTAGTTCAACTGTGTCAAGTGAATCAGCACCTAAATCATTAGTGAAACTTGCTTCTGGTGTAACTTCGTTTTCGTCAACGCCTAGCTTATCAATGATGATAGCTTTTACTTTTGTTGAAATTTCAGACATTTTTTTTATTTTTTAATTAAACGTGGGTGCAAAGTAACAAATTTATTGAACGACAACCAAAAAAAATGATATTTTTTTACTAACATTTATTGTTAATTATTTCAAAAATAAGTATTTACGTATTTTATATGGATAAATATTTTTTATTAGTATGATTATTTTAATCAAAAACGCTTATTTTTGTTGTTTATTCAAAAAACGAAGTGCTATGGAAAAGGAAAATAAATTTTGCCAAAGTTGTGGCATGCCAATGAAAAAAGACCCTAAAGGTGGTAGTACTAAAGAAGATGGAAGCATTAATTTAAAATATTGTAGTTATTGCTACGAAAATGGAAAGTTTACACGTGAAAACATTACTGCACAAGAAATGCAGGTTTTTGTTAAAGAAAAAATGAAAGAAATGGGTTTTCCCAGCTTCTTAGCAGTTTTTTTTGCTAAAGGAATACCCAAATTAGAACGTTGGAGATAATTAGAAGTTAGGAATTAGGAATTAGGAATAGCTAAATACTAACAGCTAATAGCTTTAATCCCTACAACTTAAATATCTCTAAATAACCATTTATAAATTTATATGACTAATATAGTGATTTTGGCTTCGGGTAACGGAAGCAATGCTCAACGTATAATCGAATATTTTTTTGGCAACAAACAGGTTTGTTTTTCATTTGTGATTACAAACAAAGAAGATGCTTATGTTAGGCAAAGGGCTGAGAATTTGGGAATACAATCAGTTTATTTATCTAAAAATGAAATTACTCAAACCGATATTTTGTTGAGCTTATTAAAAGAAAATCAAATTGATTGGGTAGTTTTGGCTGGTTTTTTATTGTTGATTCCTTCAAATGTTATTCTTGCTTATAAAAATAGAATTATAAATATACATCCTGCACTTTTGCCCAATTATGGAGGCAAAGGTATGTATGGAATGCGGGTTCATGAAGCGGTAATAGCCAATAAAGAAAAAGAAAGCGGAATTACCATTCATTATGTAAATGAAAAATACGACGAAGGAAATATTATTTTTCAGGCAAAATGTGCGATTGATAAAAACGATACGCCTGAAACATTAGCTTCTAAGATTCATTTGCTTGAACACGAATATTTTCCAAAAGTGCTTGAAGAATTAATAATTGGCAAATAAGTTATTCTTCATTTTTATGTGTTCTTTTACTTCCTTCGTAAATCTCAAACTTCACCAAACGACATTCTAATGGTCCATTGAATAGTGTAATTTTTCGAGTTGGTCTTAATCCTATAAATTTCAACGTATTCATATCAGAGCTAATAATCCAAGCATTGTAGCCTTTATAATTCTTTTTTAAGCCATTGCCAATTTCTTGATATAATTTTATAATATCCTCAGGCACAATTCGCTCACCATAAGGCGGATTGGTAACCATAACTCCACCACCTTCGGGCGGTATTTGTTCTTCAAAAGAGCTAACATTAAAAATAATGTCTTTATGCAATTTGGCAGATTTTGCATTTTCCAACGCAATAGCAATACTTTCGCGAGAAATATCCGACCCAACTATTTCGTTTTCAAACTCAGTTTGTTGCGATAAGGCTTCTGTTTTAATATCTTCCCAAAGTTTGCTATCAAAATCCTTCCATTTTTCAAAACCAAAAGATTTTCTGTAATATCCGGGAGGAATATTATTGGCAATCAGTGCAGCTTCGCATACAATAGTGCCCGAACCACACATAGGGTCGATAAAATTTGATTGTTTATCCCAGCCGCTTAATAAAATAATTCCGGCAGCCAACACTTCGCTTATAGGTGCTGCTCCTGTTTTAATACGATAGCCTCTTTTGTGCAACGAATAGCCAGAACTATCAATAGATACATTGCATAAGTTTTTAAAAAGATGAATATTAACCCTAACATCAGGGTTTTCGGTATCAACGCTTGGGCGACGTTCGGTTAAATCTCTAAATCGGTCAACAATAGCGTCTTTGGTTTTTAATGCAGCATAGTGCGAATGGTTCATTACCGAAGCATTTACAACAGCATCTACGGCTAAAGTTCCGCTCGCATTCAAATATTCTTCCCATTTAATATCGTAGATTTTTTTGTACAAATCTTCTTCTCTTCGGATATAAAAGCTTGTAATTGGCTTTAAAATATGTAAAGCCGTACGGCACCAATAATTAGCCTTATACATGATAGCAGTATCTCCTTTAAAACTAACGGCTCTATTAAAAATTTCAATTTCGGTAGCACCAATTTCATGCAATTCGTTTGCAAGAATTTCTTCTAAACCTGTCATGGTTTTAGCAAGCATTAAAAAACTGTCTGCCATGTTTTTACTATATTTGTGATAATTTTTCCATGAATTTTTGTGCATCAACTACATATCTTGTATGTGTTCCGCTTCCAATTTCGCCTTTTTCGTCCCAAGCATTTACTTCAAAAACAAGTTTTTTTCCTTCAAAGGCAATTAATTTCGATTCGCATTTTACTTTCATGCCAATTGGAGTAGCTTTAAGATGCTTAATATTGACTTCTGTGCCCAATGTGATAGCTCCTTCTGGCAAAAGTGGTTGAACGCTAAGCTGTGCAGTACTTTCCATTAATCCAATCATTGCTGGCGTAGCAAAAACCTCAATTAAACCCGAACCATAGCGGGCGGCAGTATCTTCGGTTTTTACAATAATTTCTTTATTGCCAATAATTCCGATTGTAAGATTTAATTCCATTGTTATTTAAGTTCAGTTATAAAGTTAAAAGTTTATAAAGTTATTTGACTGGTTATTAAAATAAGTTGATACATGTAAATATTATTGTAACGCATTTAAAATCAACAATATATCGCTTCATCTCGATTTCACTGTGTTTTTTAGACCGAATACTTAATTGTTATAGTTAAATAAATTTTCACAAAGCTACATTTTATTTTTTAAGAAACGAATAAAAAATAGAAAAGCTCTTATTTCTAAGAGCTTTTTCCAAAAACTAAATTAATTATGAAACGTATATATTTTCCTCAGAAAGAAAAAGATACATCTGTTTCTTTCTTATTTTTTAGCACCAGTACATTTTTTTTGACATTCTGGTTTGCTTTTATCACATTTTACATCTTTTTTTTCTGCATCTTTTGTGCATTTTGCATCTTTTTTAGCTGCATCTTTACAACATTTTGCATCCTTTTTTTTGCTATCAGCACAACATTTATGTGTACCATCTTTAGGTGCTTTTTCTGTTACAGAAACTGCTGTTTTTGATTTGTCTTGTTGTACACTATTTGCATTTGCAGTAAATACAAAAAGAACAAAAGTTGCTAAAGAAATTGCTACGATTAAATTTTTCATTATTTTTTATTTTTAAAATTAGGATACAAAAATACTATTTTTTAAAATACAACAAAGTTATTTTTAAGTTAATTATGTTAGATTTGCGTTAAATAATGTAAAAATTGCAAAAAAAATGATTACTTTTGATTAAAAATTAACAACTTATTTAGCAGTAATGCTTTTTTTATATTAATATTGTAAATTGATTAATGAAATTGAATGAATAAAAAAATTATAGCAATAATAACTATTATCTCCAGTTTGTCGCTTATTGGAGTTGTTGTAATTCAATTACTTTGGGCAAATTATGCTTTGGAGTTAAGAGGCGAAATCTTCGATAATAGGGTTCAAATATTTTTAGAAGAAGTAGTTACAAAAATAACAAACGACAATAATTCGGATGGCTCTAATACGCCATGCCCTTTTGTGAAAGATAAAAATCACACTTCTTGTGCTGAGAGTTTTATTAAGATTCATAATATAAATATCCCAAAGCTTGATTCGATAATGAAGACTGAATTTTGTGACAGAATGAAAGTAAATAAAGACTATGTGTATGGAATTATTGATTACGAAAACAACCAATTGATTACATGTTCTAATAAGTTGTACGAAAATGAGTTAATAAACACATATCATACTTTCCCCATTCCTTGCTTTACTAATAACGAAAATAAATTATTAGGCATTTATTTTCCTAACCAACGTGCTTATATATTAAATAGGATGATATTTCTTTTAATTATATCTACAATGTTTCTGTTAGTCGTTATTGTTAGTTTTGTGCTTACTGTTTTAATTTTATTAAGACAAAAGAAGCTTTCTGAAATGAAATCGGATTTTGTAAACAATATGACGCACGAATTTAAAACACCTATTTCTACTATATCTCTTGCAAGTGAGATGCTCACAAAACTATCTGTTTTGGAATCTAAAGAAAAAATATTACAATATGCAAATATTATTTTCGACGAAAATGCTCGTTTGAAAGCTCAAGTTGAACAAGTTCTGCAAATATCTGTTTTAGATAAAAAGAGATTTAAACTACTTAAGAAAGAAATTGATGTTCATGAGATAATTAATGCAGTGGTTGAAAATTTTCAATTAGTTGTACAACAAAAAAATGCGGTAATTAATTTAGATTTAAAAGCAAAACCTTCAATAATATTTGCTGATGCTGTTCATTTTTATAATATTTTGTCGAATTTAATAGATAATGCCACCAAATATTCATCTGAAACGCCAATAATAACTATTTCTACAAAAAGCATTAACAATGGAATTATAATTATTATTGAAGATAATGGAATAGGAATAAGTGCAGAAAACTTTAAACATATTTATAAAAAATTATATCGTGTTCCAACAGGCAATATTCATAATGTAAAAGGCTTTGGGTTAGGGCTTTATTATGTAAAAACAATGGTTGAAGCACACGGAGGGAACATAAAATTGAAAAGTGAATTAAAAAAAGGTAGTACCTTTGAAATATATTTTCCATTTAATCACAATGTAAATATTTAATAAATTATGAAAAAATATAAAGCCAAAATACTGCTCGTAGAGGACGATCCAAATTTAAGTTTAATTTTGGTTGATTACCTTGAGCTACTCACTTATGAAACCGTTTTATGTAAAGATGGGGTTCATGGGTTAAATACATTCAAATCAGCACATTTCGATTTGTGTTTGTTAGATGTAATGATGCCAAAAAAAGATGGATTTACATTAGCAGAAGACATCAGAAAGTTGAATCAAGAAGTTCCGATTATTTTTCTTACTGCCAAATCGTTGAAAGAAGATCGCATCAAAGGTTTTAAGGCGGGATGCGATGATTATATTACCAAACCATTTAGTACAGAAGAATTAAGTCTCAGGATTGATGCTATACTCAAGCGATGTATGATAAAAACAAATCTTTCGGCTATTGAAAAGCAGATAGTTTTCAATTTAGGTATCTTTACCTTTGATTATACAAATATGACCTTGGTTTCGCCTACCATAAAATATAACTTAACACGCAAAGAAGCTGATTTGTTAAAAATGTTATGCGATAGCAAGAACTTGCTACTCAAACGAGAAATAGCATTAAAAACTATTTGGGGTGATGATAATTATTTTATAGGACGAAGCATGGATGTATTTATCACTAAATTAAGGAAATACTTAAAAGAAGACCCAAATATATCTATCACAAATATACATGGAGCTGGTTTTAAATTAGAAATTGAAGAAAAATAATTAAGCAAATTAAACCTTTTGCTTTTTTATACGTCTAAATATATTATTAACAAATAACAATTAAAAAAATGAAAACAATGAAATCAACAAAATTTTTTAGCCTAATGCTTGCTATTGCAATGATAGGTTTATTTACAACATCTTGTAACAAAGATGAAAAAAATAATCAAGAAATCCCAGATTCTGCTTCAATTCAGCAACTTGTAAAAGACGAAGTTGTTATTGAATCAGGCTTTGAAGATGCATTAAAAGATGCAAATGATGTTTTATCACAAGGTAACACAAAAAACATTCAAACACTACCTTGTAATACTCATATTGACACAACTTTTTCGACAGGATTAGATACTGTAACTTATACACTTATATTTAATGGGTTGAATTGTGCTGGAACAAAGTACAAAACTGGCTCATTAAGTGTTACAAAAAAAGTATCAGCCCCTTGGTCTGCAGCAGGAACTACTGTTTCAGTATCATTTAACAACTTAAAAATTGAAAAAGCACCTGCCGGAGTACCTAATGGAAATTATGTTATATTTAATGGAACTAAAGTTTGGACGAATGTTAGCGGGGGATTTATTAAAGATCTAAGTGGTACAAGTTCTGTTGTATATACTATTGCTGGTTCTGTGCAAACCACTTTTAGTGATAATACAACCAGAACATGGAATGTTAACCGTAGGTTTACATATACTGGTAATTATGCAACTAATAATTTATTATTGTCTTTAGAGGGACTTGGTAGTGCAAATGGCTACAATAATCTTGTTGTGTGGGGTACAAACCGCCACGGAGAAGCTTTTTACACTCAAATTACACAAGCCATTGTTCTCAAACAAAGTTGTGGATGGAATCCTATTTCAGGAGTTAAAGTCCACCAAATTCCTTCTGATAGCAAATCCGCTACCATTACTTTTGGTTACGATAGTAACAGCAATCCTGTTACTGGTGGTGCTTGTGCTACTCATCTTAAATTAGAATGGGTAAAAGGTGCATACTCAGGAACTTTATTCCTTGCTCTTCCTTAATTTTATTGGTTTTAAAAGAGGCTGTCTTTAAACAAAGACAGCCTCTTTCCTTTTTACACAAATTATCTTACTATTTATTGTCAGCATTTTGTATGTTATACTTCTTCAACGCATACTTATAAAAAAGAATACTTGAAATAACAGTAATGAATGCAAAAAAGAAAAAGATATTTGTTAACGAAATGTAATTAGATAAAAACCCTGTAATTACAGCCCCTAATCCTATACCCAAATCAACAGCAGTAAAAAATGTAGAATTAGCAGCACCACGCTGCTGTAATGGCACTGTATGATTTACCATTGCTTGAAATGTAGGAAATACTATTCCAAATCCAATACCCAAGCTAAAAGCAGCCAAAACAAAGCCTGCATAGTTTTTAGACAAAGCCAATATTGTTAATCCTAAAACCAAAGAAGTAAGTCCTACCAAAGAAATTTCCTTAGGTCCAAATTTATCAAATATTTTTCCTGAAAACATGCGAGAAATACCTAATCCTATTGCATAAATTAAAAAGAAAATACCCGAATTGTCAATTTCTATTTCTTTGGCATACAATGATATATAAACAATAACACCACCATAAGTAAAGCAAATCAATAGAATTATCAACGAAACAGGGATAGAAGAAGGAGCTATCAACTTGCTCCAAGCAAATTTTTTTGCAGAGATGTGTGGTTTAAATTTAGGATACTTTACAAATGATGACATTATAAACCCGCAAAATGCAAGAAAAGCAGCTAATACAAACATTCTTTCGTAATGATTATCACCAGCAATAGCTAACCCAAGCAATGGGCCTATTGCCATTCCAACAGTCATAAACAAACCAAACAAACCCAAGCCTTCGCCTCTTCTTTTGGTAGGAATTATATCTACAATAGCTGTTGAAAAACTTGTAGTAGTTACGCCCCAACTTAAACCGTGCATAAATCTCAATATAAATAATTGTAAAGCTGTAAAAACCAAAGCATAAGTTCCAAAAAGTATAGAAAAAATTAAAAACGATATTAAAAAAATTGTTTTTCTGCCATAGCTATCTATAAAAAAGCCAGTAAAAGGGCGTATCAATAAAGCCGATAAGGTGTAGGAAGCAAAAATAAGTCCAACTTGTAATTTCGAAGCATGCAATACATCTGTAATAAAAACAGGAAGCGTTGGTATTAAAAAGTAAAAAGCAATAGACATCAGCAAGTTAGAAGCACACATTAAGTAAAAACTTCGAGTCCAGAGTTTATTTTGAATTTGCATGAAGCTGTTTTTTGAGTTTAAGTAGTTTCGTCTTTTTTTATCATTTGTATCAAGCATTTTTTACTTTCCCGTTTTTTTGGCATTAATGCGGTTAAGGTTTCTAATATAAAGTTGTTCTACTTTTTGGCGAGCCCAAGGTGTTTTACGCAAAAAAACAAGACTTGATTTTATACTTGGGTTCTCGCAAAAACAGCGAATATGAATCAGTTCAGCAAGTGTATCCCAATCAAAATAAAAAACCAAATCGTTTAGAATTTCTTCTAATGTTTTGCCATGCAATGGATTGTTCTTTTGAGTTTGCTCCATAAACCAATGTTAATAAAATTTGATAGCAGTTATTTTTTGCAGCAAAGATAGTGTAGTTTCTTCAAATAGAATATCAACTTAATATTATCTACACTTTAAAAAATTGTATTAGTTTTTGTGAATAGTATTTTACTAATTTTGGACGCTAAAAAATTATTTAATTAAATATAAAACAAAATGAAAAAAGCAACAAGCATCTTTGGAGGTTTAGCCTCAATAACTATCACAATAGCAGTACTTTTAAAATACCATGGTATTGTAGGCGGAAATATTTTTATGGTTTTCAGTTGTGGATTATTAGTGCCAATTTTTCTGATTTTAAAAGGAATATCTATGACTATGGTAACAAAATCGCCCTTTCCTGTACTTGTTTCTTTTTTTACTACATTATTAAATATTGGCATTCTTTTTTTAATACAACATTATGTAGGTGGAATGCTTATATACCGTTTTTCATTCTATATACTTATAATTGTGCTTTTTACATGGTATTTTGTTGAATTGTTTAAAAAACAAGAAAAACGATCAATTTCATTATCAAGTATCAGCTTATTAATCCTTTTTTGTACTATAACATTTGGTTTTGGGAACAGAGCTATTAATGATAGTGTTAGAAATGGATTGATTCAATGCAATACAAACTTTGAATTTATAGATTCTGAAATAACCAAGATTGGTAAAACCAATTTTGATAACCTCGATACTGCTAATTTGCAACAATTAAATGAGTTCAATAAGAAAACTCAAAATCTAATTGATAATATTGAAGCCTTAAAAGTGGAATTAGCGACAACAGCAAACCAAGGAAACCCTTATAGCAATATCAATGAAATTATATCTATAACAAATTATGATATTAACAATGTGATAATGTTTCCTTATGGCAAAGAAGGTAAAGCAGATGAATTAAGAATTTTAGCTGACAACTATTATGAGTACTGCTTAAACTTAATTAAAGGAACTGAACTTCAAAGTAAAATTAACAATTATATTGATATTAAGCAGGATTTTATATTGAAAGATAAAAGAGCTAATTGGCAGATGTATTATTTTTATAATATGACTGTTATAAGTTCAATATCTAATCTCACAGCCATGCAAGTAAAGATAAGATTATTTGAAAATTTGGTTTACAAGAATTCAAAAATAAAGTAAATAATAGGTTTCGTTTTCACGTTTTAGTATCCGATAATTAGAAAAATTTATGTACTTTTGCAAACTTATTTTATAATTGTAATTTACTTAAATATCAATAAAATACTATTTTTTCAATGAATATTACACAAGAAAACACAGGCAACTTAACAGCAGTTATCAAAGTTGAACTTTCTCAAAACGATTATCAGGATAAAGTTACCAAACAATTAAAAGACTTCCAACACAAAGCCAATGTTCCAGGTTTCCGTCCGGGAAAAGTGCCTTTTGGAATGGTTCAAAAAATGTATGGAAAAGGCGTTAGAGTTGACGAAATCAACAAAGTTTTGTCCGAAGCATTGGAAAATTATATTACCGAAAATAAAATTGACACTTTGGGTAGTCCTTTGATGAGCGAGGAAAAAAACGCTACTATTGATTGGGAAACTCAAAACGATTTTGAATTTTATTTTGATATTGCTATGCAACCGGAAGTAAATATCAATCTCGAAGCTATAAAAGTTGATAAATACAATATTAAAGCTGATGAAAAAATGATTGATCAATTTGTTGTTGATATTCAAAAACGTCATGGTCATGCCCACTCTCACGACGAAGCCCAAGAAAATGATATTATTCATGCCGAAGCTGAGGAATTAGATGAAACCATGAATGTGAAAGAAAATGCCACCAATACAAAAGTTTCATTTGCAGTCGAAAAAATTGTGGACAAAAAAATTAAAGCAACTGTAATTGGCTTAAAGAAAGACGATTATATTGATATTAATATGTTAAAAGCTTTTGGTTCTGAAGAAGAAGTTGGACGCATAATGAATATTAAAAACGATTCGGAAGCAATAAAATCAACATATCGTTTGAAAGCATTGGAAATAAGCCATCTTCACGAAGCTGAATTAAACGAAGAATTGTTTAAAAAAGTTTATCCACAAGACGAAATCAAAACTATTGAAGATTTCCGCAATCGCATTGCACAAGAAGCTGAAAATTACTACGTAAAAGAAAGCGACCAAAAATTATTAGGCGATGTTATCGGCAAATTAATTGAAGAAACTACTGTTGAATTACCTACAGAATTCTTGAAAAGATGGTTATTAGAAAGTAATCGTAATAAAATTACTGCTGAACAATTAGAAGCCGATTTTGGTGCTTACGAACGCTCCTTAAAATGGCAATTAATTGAAAATAAATTAATTACAGAAAACAACATTCATGTTGCTGATACTGAAGTTAAAGCTTATATCAAAGAATTTATTTTAGGACAGTATTTTCCAAAATCAGAAGACGAAGAGCAAGACAAACGTTTGGACAGCATTGTAGATACTATTATGAAAAATGACAAGGAAGTAAAAAGAATTTACGATGAAATGTACGACAAAAAGATGATAGAATTGTTTAAAGAAAAGGTAAAAGCTAAAGCTAAAAATATTACATTTGAAGAATTTGTAAAATTAGCTCAACAAAAATAGTTTATAAAGTTAAAAAGTGGAAAGAGAAAAAGTATTTTCACAAATAACCTAATAACTCATTAACCTAATAACTAAGCCATTATGCAAAACGAATTTAGAAAATACGCTACGAAACACAGAGGAATTAATAGCCTTGCGTACGACAAGTACCAATCAGTTATGAACAATGGTTATATTTCTCCAACTATTATTGAAGAACGTCAGTTGAATGTAGCTTCAATGGATGTGTTTTCGAGATTAATGATGGATAGAATCATTTTTTTAGGTGTAGCTATTGACGATACCGTTGCCAATATTATTCAGGCTCAGTTGCTTTTCCTCGAATCGGTGGATTCATCAAAAGACATTCAAATTTATTTGAATACGCCCGGAGGCTCTGTGTATGCAGGATTAGGTATTTATGATACTATGCAGTATATAGCTCCTGAAGTAGCTACTATCTGTACAGGTATGGCAGCTTCGATGGGTGCGGTATTGTTATGTGCTGGTGCCGAAGGAAAAAGAACGGCATTGAAACATTCTCGTGTGTTAATTCATCAGCCAATGGGCGGAGCCGAAGGTCAAGCTTCTGATATTGAAATTACTGCAAGGGAAATCCAAAAATTAAAGAAAGAGTTGTACGATATTATTGCCTATCATTCTAAACAAACTTATGATAAAATTTGGCAAGATGCCGACCGCGATTATTGGATGACTGCCGAAGAAGCTAAAAGCTATGGCATGATTGATGAAAT
>CAYTJB010000038.1:0-17555 GCA_964437995.1 uncultured Bacteroides sp.
TCAACTAAGGTAAGATTGGTTTTAATTCTGACAGAATTTACAAAAATCTACTATTCTTTAAGGCGTGCATAAAATAGTATTTTTAACAACTATCTGATATTAAAAAATCAAAAATACTTCCATCTTATCGGAATTAATAATATTTTTGTAAACGGTTTGTTATATAAGCAAATATTCGGAATAGTGAAAAGAACAAATTTAGTTTTAATACTTTTATTTTCCCTTATTGTACAGGCTTTCGCTACACACGAGAGGGCTGCCGAAATTACGTATCGCCGTATTTCAAACGCTTCACTTGAGTACGAAATCAAATTAGTTACTTACACGTATACACCCAGCCCCGCCGACCGCCCACAACTCGAAATTTTATGGGGCGATGGTTCTTCCGACATAGTGCAGCGAACCTTAAAAGTTAATTTAGCTGGCGATATTTCGAGAAATGAATATGTTACTACCCATACTTACCCTGGTGCCGGCACTTACAAAATAAGTATGGAAGACCAAAATAGAAATAGTGGAGTTCTCAATATTCCTAATTCAGTAAATATACCTATTTTCGTGGAAACCATGCTTATCATCAGTCCGTTTATAAATCCAAAAAACAATTCACCGCAATTGCTCAATCCGCCTTTAGATATGGGTTGTGTAGGCTCTCTTTTTGTGCACAATCCGGGTGCTTACGATCCCGATGGCGATAGCCTTTCATATAGATTAGTAACTTGCCGCGGTGCACAAGGGCTTGATATACCTGGTTATACTTTTCCTGCTGCAAGCAATTCATTCACTATCAATCCTATAACAGGCGATTTAATTTGGGATAGCCCTACTATGCAAGGCGAATACAATGTTTCAATATTAATTGAAGAATGGCGAAAAGGTGTTAGAATTGGCTATATTACTCGTGATATGCAAATTATTATTGCAGCTTGCAACAATCATCCACCTATTATTGACCCACTGCCCGATACTTGTGTAACTGCTGGAGATACTTTGATTTTTAACGTCCATGCTTCCGACCCCGATGGCAATACTGTTACATTGTCTGCTACCGGTAGTCCACTAATTTTAAGCAATAGTCCTGCAATATTTAATACTACATCAGGTACACCAGATGTTAATAACTTGTTTTATTGGGAAACCAAATGCGAACATGTTCGCAAACAACCTTATCAGGTAACTTTTAAGGCTTTAGATAATGGAGTTCCGGTAATGCTTACTGCATATAAAAACAGGTTTATTAGAATAGTTGGACCATCACCTAAAAACCTTACTACAACTGCTATTGGCAATGCAATAAGCCTTAAATGGGATAAAAATTATTGCACAAATGCTGTTGGTTATAAAATATATCGCCGAAATGGATATTATGGCTACATTCACGGCTATTGCGAAACAGGTGTTTCTGCTTATACTGGATATACCCAAATAGCTATTAAGCCTAATATTAATGATACATCTTATTTAGATAATAACAATGGAAGTGGTTTGTTGCATGGTATTGATTACTGCTATATTGTAATTGCCTATTATCCTGATGGTGCCGAAAGTTATGCTTCTTTAGAAAGCTGTGCAGCCTTAAAACGCGATGTACCTATCATTACCAATATTACCATTACCAACACCAATGCTATCAATGGTGCCGATACTGTTGCATGGTCGAAACCCACAGAGTTAGACACTGTTCAGGTGCCTGGTCCTTATAAATATTTAATTTACCGCTCTGCTGATTTTAATGGTAGTAATTATATATTAATTGATTCGTTGTCAGGTATTAACGATACTATTTATGCCAATAGTGGAATCAATACCATTGGCTTTCCTTATAGTTATCGCATTGATTTTTATAATGATCAAGTAGGAAATCGTTTTAAAGTAGGTTCTACACATATTGCATCGTCAGTATATCTTACACTTACACCTTCCGACCGCAAAATAAAACTTAGCTGGAATTTTAATGTTCCTTGGGTAAATAATTATTACGTCATCTACAGAAAAAATTTGTTAACTTCTGTGTTTGATTCTATTGGATTTTCAACAACTTCAAATTATACCGACAAAAATCTTATCAATGAAGTAGAATATTGCTATTATGTAAAAAGCGTGGGTAATTATAGTATTACCAATATTATCAACCCTATTATTAATCTTTCGCAGCAAGTTTGTGGCATTCCTATTGACCAAGAACCACCTTGTCCGCCACAGTTATTTGTTACATCTGATTGTCAAATTCCTGCAAATACATTAGATTGGATTACTACCGATTCCTGTGCTTACGATATTTTAAAATATAATATTTGGTATTCGCCTACAATAAGTGAGAATTTGGCTATACTTCAAACCATTAACAATCCTACTATCAAGCAATATGTCCATGCCAATATTGCTACTATTGCTGGTTGTTATGCTATTAATGCTATTGATTCCAACAGCAATGTTGGAACATTAAGCAATAAAGTTTGTATTGACATTGATAGTTGCTCATTGTATCGTTTGCCTAATGTATTTACACCCAATGGCGATGGAATTAATGATTTGTTTAAACCTTACTTGCCATATCAGGGAGTCGAAAAAATAGATTTAACTATATACAATCGCTGGGGAGCAAAAGTTTTTGAAACTACCAACCCTGATATTAATTGGGATGGAAAAGAACAAAACTCACAAAACAATTGCAGCGAAGGCGTTTATTATTATGTATGCGATGTGTATGAACTTCGCTTAAAAGGAAAAACTTCCCGCCAATTGCACGGAAGTATTACTATATTACGATAATCACTTAAAAATTAATAGAATATGTTTACAGGAATTGTAGAAAAAACAGGAAAAGTTGTAAGTATTGAAAAAGACAAAACAAATTTCAATATTACCATTGAAACAGAAATTGCCGATGAGTTAAAAATTGACCAAAGTATGAGCCACGATGGTGTTTGCTTAACCATTGTAAAAGTTGATCATAGCAAAAAACAATATGTTGTTACGGCTATACAAGAAACCTTGGATAAAACTAATCTGGGAACTTGGTTTGCAGGTTATGAAGTAAACTTAGAACGCTCAATGCGTATGGATGGCAGGTTTGACGGGCATATTGTACAAGGACACGTTGACCAAACCGCCACTTGCATTAAAGTAGAAGAAATGGACGGAAGCTGGAAATATACTTTCACTTACGATGTAGCCAAAAACAATATTACCGTTGAAAAAGGCTCTATTTCTGTTAATGGAGTAAGTTTAACGGTGGTTGATTCAAAACCTGGTTTGTTTTCGGTAGCCATTATCCCTTTTACATATCAAGTAACTAATTTTCATAATTTTAGAGAAGGAACCGTAATTAATATTGAGTTTGATGTATTTGGTAAGTATGTGGCTCGTTTGCTCGATTTATATATGGAACAAAGAAAATAAGTAAAAAGTAGAAAGGCTAAAGTAAAAAGGTAGAAGCAATCTGGCTTTTCTTATTAAATTTTTATTTCGTCATTATTTTTGTTGAAAAAATGATATTCCAAAAAATGATATGCTGCTAATGGTGTTATTTTTATCCATTTTTTATATTTTAAAAACCATCTCATTTGAAATGAATTCAAACCTCTTGTCAAATAAGCATAAATATATGGATTAGTTGCAATTGTTAACTTGCTTTCATTTTGCTCGTTAATTAAATACCTGATGTTATTTTCAATTTCGTCAATAAAAAGCATGCTTGGTTTTATTTTGCCTGTTCCATCGCAAGCAGGGCATTTTTCGAGCACTTCTACATTCATTTCAGGGCGAACTCGCTGACGAGTTATTTGTACCAATCCAAATTTGCTTGGAGGTAAAATAGTGTGTTTTGTACTATCTTTTGCCATTTCATCAGTAAGCTGTTGAAATAATTTTCGTCGATTACCAGCTTCGTGTAAATCAATAAAATCAACAACTATAATACCACCCATATCTCTAAGTCTTAATTGGCGTGCAATTTCAGTAGCAGCTTCAAGATTTACTTCAAGAGCATTGGATTCCTGATTTTTGTCAGTATTTAAGCGATGTCCGCTATTGACATCAATAACGTGCATGGCTTCGGTATGCTCTACAATTAAATAAACGCCACTTTTAATGCTCACTATTTTACCAAAAGATGATTTTATTTGTTTATCAATCCCATAATGCTCAAATATAGGCACTTTGCTTTTATGGAGTTTAATAATATCTGCTTTTTCGGGAGCAATGGTGGTAATATAATTTTTAATTTCTTCGGCTAAATCAGCATCATTTGTTACTACACTGTTGAAATCTTTGTTTAATAAATCCCTTAAAATAGCTGAGGTTCTGTCGAGTTCGCTCAACATTTTCATGGGAGGCTTAGCGTCATCAAATTTCGCCATGATAGAATCCCATTTGCTAACCAAATTTCGCAAATCAGCATCTAATTCGGCTACGTTTTTATTTTCGGCTACGGTACGAATAATTACACCGAAATTTTTCGGTTTTATGCTTTGAATAAGCCTTTTAAGTCTATTACGCTCTTCTATGCTTTTTATTTTTTGAGAAATAGAGATTCTGTTGGAGAATGGAACCAATACTAAAAATCTTCCTGGAAATGAAATTTCTGATGAAATTCTCGGTCCTTTTGTGGAAATTGGTTCTTTGGCAATTTGAACCAAAATAGTTTGGTTAGATTTTAGAACATTGGTAATTTTACCCGTTTTTTCAATATCTGGCTCAATAACAAAGGTATCCATATTTACCTTTTCGTTGGCAGATTGAGAAATTTTAATAAATTTAACTAAAGAATTGAGTTGTGGGCCTAAATCAAGGTAGTGTAAAAATGCATCTTTTTCGTATCCAACGTCAACAAATGCAGCATTTAAACCGGGCATAATTTTTTTTACTCTGCCCAAATATATATCACCAACAGTATGATTGTTGTTTTTTTTTTCTTTATTTAACTCAACTAATTTTTTTTCTTCGAGTAACGCTATTTCAACTTCATTGGTTCTCGAATCTATGATTAATTCCTTATTCACGCTTAGTATTTTTAGCTTTTGTAGTTAATGTGTCAATATTACATAACATTAACTTTAGTAATCACAATTTACAAAATACCGAATCGGAAAAAGTTTATAAAAACCAAAGCCAATTCTTCTTATTTTCCATGCGAATATCATTTCGCATTCCCTCTAAGAGCTTGTAAATGTACCTGTATAAAAATAAATTACATAATGGCAATAAGCTTACCATTATGTAATTAAAAAAACAATATTAAAAAAAAATTATTTCTTTTTATGCCTGTTTTTTCTCAGATGTTTCTTACGTTTGTGGATTGACATTTTATGTCGTTTCCTTTTTTTTCCGCTTGGCATAATTTTCTCTTTTTACTATTATTTTACTTTATTCTTAACTTCTGTTACAAAAGTTTTAGCTGGTTTGAATGAAGGAATTTTGTGAGCAGGAATAATAATTGTAGTGTTTTTTGAAATGTTTCTACCAGTTTTTTTGGCTCTTTGTTTAATAATGAAGCTACCAAAGCCTCTTAAATAAACGTTGTCACCTTTACAAAGTGATGCTTTAATTGAATCCATGAATGCTTCTACAGTTGCTTGAATAGAAACTTTTTCAATACCTGTTTTGTTAGCAATTTCTGCTACGATTTCTGCTTTTGTCATATTACATTAATTTTTATTTGTTTAGTAATTCATTTTTTAAGACTGCAAAAGTAATAAAATTTTATATATTAAATTTATTTTTTTTTATTTTTTTTTATCTAATCCATTCAATATAAATTTGTTTTTAATATTTATTTTGCAAAAACGAGCATTTTAAAACAGTTTTTTTAATACTTTTATGCCTTAAAATATAACAAATTCAAGATTTTTGTATTTCTGTTTTTTTTGTATTTATTTTCTTAGTTATTAATAGGTTACCATATTTTTTTAAACACAATGAATTTCAGCAACAAACTTTTACATTGGTATAAAGATAATCATCGTGATTTGCCTTGGCGAAATACTCGAAATCCTTATTTAATTTGGATTTCTGAAATAATTTTACAACAAACACGTGTGAATCAAGGCTATCAATACTATTTGCGATTTATCGAAAAATTTCCTGATGTAAAAACATTGGCAAATGCCAAAGAAGAAGATGTGTTAAAATTATGGCAGGGCTTAGGATATTACTCGCGGGCACGCAATATTTATCATGCTGCTCAGCAAATTATGAATGATTTTAATGGCATTTTTACTTTCGATTACCATGATATTATTAAATTAAAAGGAATTGGTAGTTACTCGGCAAGTGCTATTGCTTCCATTGCTTTTAAACAATGTTATCCCGTAATTGATGGCAATGTATTGAGGGTAATATCAAGAATTTACGGTATTACAACTCCTATTGACAGCAGTAAAGGGAAAAACGAAATACAAACTATTTTAAACTCATTAATTGACAAAGAAAATCCTGATATTTTTAACCAAGCCATCATGGAATTGGGTGCTTTGGTATGTAATCCACAAAATCCTAAATGCGAAACTTGCCCATTAAATGTACTTTGCTTTGCTTTTGAAAACAAAAATATGGATACATTTCCTGTAAAAATCAAAAAAGTTAACCAACGATCACGCTTTTTTTATTATTTGGTAATTAAATTATCAAGCAAAAACGAACATTATATTTATCTAAACAAACGAACAAATAATGATATATGGAAAAATTTGTATGATTTTCCTCTTATCGAATCAGATAAAGAATTGAATATAAATGATAGTTTTTTTAACAAAGTCGAAAAAATATTACATACTGATAATTATATTGTTAATGGCGTTAGCAAAATGTACAAACACCAATTAACACATCAAACGATTTTTGCTTATTTTATTGATATCAAAACAACTACGCCATTACAACAATCTAAAAATTGCATCGCAATACAATATAATGAAATAAATAAATATCCTATCTCAAAACTTATAGATAACTACTTTAAAAATAAATGGTTATAAAAAATATTTAGTTTTGTTAAAAAAAACATAAATATTGCAAATATATTATGTAAGTTTGTGCTAATTATTAATCATAAAAAACATTAAAAATGGCTGGAGTAAACAAGGTTATTTTAATTGGAAATTTAGGTAAAGATCCTGAAATTACTAACATTGGAAATGATGTAAAAAAAGCAGCATTTTCGCTGGCAACATCCGAATCGTACAAAAACAAAGAAGGCAACAAAGTAGAACAAACAGAGTGGCATAATGTAGTGATATGGAGAGGTTTAGCAGACGTAGCAGAGAGGTATCTTCATAAAGGAAGTAAAATTTATCTTGAAGGAAAAATTAAATATCGCACTTATGACGATAAAGAAGGTAATAAACGATATATTACAGAAATAGTAGGCGATACATTTACTATGCTCGATAGCAGACCTAACGGACAAGACAGTGGTAGCAATACACCACCACAGCCCCCAGTAGATATTCCAAGCGGGCCCGAAGATGATTTACCATTTTAATCAATCTTTCGTATTTTTTTCCGTAATTTGCATTTTTATTTATCTTTTTTAAAATTCTGAAATAAATTTATTTGCATTGGAAATATTACATTCAGCATCTGTTTTAATGATAGCATTGGTATTCATCAGTGCTATTATTAAATCTTTTACAATAGGGATTTTTGTTGGAATACTACTTATTTTTTTGCTATTGATTGTATCTGCGTTAGTTTCTGGCTCTGAAAATGCTTTTTTTTCGCTTACGCCAACAGAAATTGACGAATACAGAAATTCATCTGCTTCCAAACACAAATTAATTATCCATCTTTTAGAGAAACCTAAAAAACTACTTGCTACTATACTCATCACTAATAACTTTGTAAATACTTCTATTGTAATAATTTCTGCTTATGTTGTAGCAACTTTATTTGATTTTACAAGTTTTCCTGTGTTGGGAATGTTTATACAAGTAATTGTTATTACATCTCTTATACTTTTTATAGGAGAAATTTTACCTAAAGTTTATGCCACTCAAAATGCAAAGAAATTTGTTGTTTTAATGGCTACACCACTACATTTTCTTACTCGTCTTTTTTATCCATTGGTACATGTTTTGGTAAAGTCAAGTTCGTTGATTGATAAAAGAATTACCAAAAAAGGACACAATATTTCCATTTCTGAATTATCTGATGTTATTGATATAACTTCAGGAACTTTAACACCCAAACAGGAAACGCAAATACTAAAAGGCATTGTTAGTTTTGGCGATATTGATGTAAAAGAAATTATGAAATCTCGCATTGATGTAGTAGCTATTGATAGTGAAACTAATTTTAGCGATTTACTCAAAATTGTATTAGACACAGGCTATTCAAGAATTCCAGTTTATACCGAAAACTTCGACAAGATAGATGGAATTTTGTACATTAAAGATTTATTGGCACATTTAAACGAAAATGATAATTTCAATTGGGTGCAACTTATACGCCCAGCTTTTTTTGTTCCCGAAAATAAAAAAATTAATGATTTACTCAAAGAATTTCAAGAGAAGAAAATTCATCTTGCTATTGTGGTTGACGAATATGGCGGGACATCCGGTATAGTTACACTTGAAGATATTTTGGAAGAAATCGTAGGCGAAATTAATGATGAATTTGATATAGCTACCGAAGAAATTAATTTTACTAAAATTGACGAACACACTTATATTTTTGAAGGCAAAACTACTTTGAATGATTTTTATAAAGTTTTTGACTTAGAAGAAAAGGTTTTTGATGATATTAAAGGAGAATCGGATACCATTGCTGGATTAATCTTGGAAAATCAAGGAAAAATCCCCGAAAAAAATGCAATCATCCAACTTTATAATTTCACTTTTTGTATCGAAGCTGTTGATAGCAGAAGAATTAAACGTATAAAGGTAACAATTAACAAATAAATTGAAACATGCAGAAAAATATTTTATACATACTATTTATTATCAGTTCTATTGTTCTTATTTCGTGTGGTGGAGAAGATTACACTCCTAAGCCAAGGGCTTTTTTTCGCATTGGTTTGCCTGAAAAATCTTACCAAACTTTCGACACTATATTTCCTTATTCTTTAGAGTATCCTAAGTATTCTGTTATTAAACGTAGTACTGGTTCGGGAGAGGATAAATACTGGATGAATATAAATTTTCCAAGTTTTAATGCAACCCTACATATTACTTACAAACCAGTTAAAAATAATTTAGATAGTTTGGTTGATAATGCTCGTAAATTTGTAGATAAGCATATTGCAAAAGCTACTTCTATCAAAGAAAAGGCTTACGAAAATCCTGAAAACAATGTTTATGGTGTGGTTTACAACATCAAAGGAAATTCAGTAGCCTCTCCTTATCAGTTTTTTGTAACCGACCGCAAAAAACATTATATACGAGGTGCTTTGTATTTTAATATGCAACCCAGCAACGATTCTTTAGCACCTGTTATTGAGTTTGTTGAAAAAGATATTGATTATATGATTAGTAGTTTGAAATGGAAGTGATACATTTCAAATTTACCTTTATAAACTAATTTAATAATTTGTTATACGTCCTGAGCCTGTATCTGTTTTTGAAATATAAGTTGGGGTTCCTTTAACACGAATATTGCCACTACCCATAAGACTTGCATCTATTGAATTGGTAACATTAACTGCAATATTACCTGAGCCTGCATTACTAATATCGGCAGTTTTCACAATCATATTTACGGCTTCAATATTGCCAGAACCTGCATTTATCAGGGTTATTTTATCTGCATTGCCCGAAAATTCTAAATTGCCCGATCCAGAATTTTTTGCATTGAATATATTTATTTCCCCAGAAAACGATAAATCGCCCGAACCATGATTGTTTACAATTAACGTATTTGCATTACCAGAAAATTTAAAATCTCCAGAGCCATTGTTATTTAGGTTTAATTCGCCAGATGATGTGCCAGAAATAACTATATTGCCCGATCCTGAGTTTTTAATATTCTTTAAATCAAAATTTAGGGTTGCAGTGCTGCTTATATCTCCAGAGCCATAGTTGTATATTGAAGAATATTTTGTATTTGTAAGATAAATTGTAATTGTACTATGCGAAGTAAAACATTTTTTATCTTTGGTTTTTATGGTTAATTTATTATTAGTAATGCTGAATTCAAATATATCAATAAGATTGCTCTCTCCTTCAATTTTAGTTTCCTGAGCCCCAACACTCAACTTAACATCAGCAGAAGTAAAGTTTTCTACATCTGTATAAGAAGATATTCCTGAAATTATTTTTGTAGTAACTTGCTTATTGCCTTTCAGGCAAGGGAACGCATTACTATAATTACTCTGTAAAAGTGCAAAGGCAAAAATGCCAATAATTAAAAGTTTGTTTTTCATATCCGCTTTTTTAATGATGAAATAATAATACTGTTTGTTATAGCTTATATTTTAAGACGTATAACTCTTAAGAAATGGTACAATGAGAATGATTTTTTAATAAAGCTTCTACTCTTTCCTTTAATAGGCAAGGAATGTCCATGATATTAGGTGTTTTTTCTTTTAAAATTTGTTTTCCATAAATCCACTATATCATCGGGTATTTTTGGGATTAATAAAGTTTCCGTATAAACATTATTGTACTCTTTCAAAAGACAATCAGGATATTCTATTACATATTTTAACTTTTTTACTCCTCCTTTTTGTAAAATTGAGTTATACAATTGGTAGCTTATATAATAGTCGATAGTAGGTCTGTGTGACATAGTTCTACTCTCAATTTTGCTAGTGCAATATTTTTTTAACTTCCCCTCACTTATATTCCACATTTTACTTCTTGCTTTTTCATAACATTCAACAGGATTATTTGATTTTGATATTTCTCTCATTGAGGTAATCCATTCATTGTATAACTCTTTAATCAATTGTTCATTATTGTATAATGCTTTTACTTGGTTTGTGTAATCTTTATAATTAATTTGTTGTGCAATTCCCTCAGATATTATTCTTTCTTGGAAAGAGAATAATGCTTTTTGATGCTGATTTTTTTCATCAATAGATAAGTAATTGGATAAATAATCATTATATAAAATATGATGTAATTCATGTGCCAAAATATTTGAAAATTTTGAAATATCAAAATCTTGAAAACTGAGCATGTCCATAATAATCTTGTCTTCGGTCGCAAAACAGCCTCTATTCCCATCAAAACAAAATAAGATTTCTATTTTTTTTGCTTCGATGTTTTCAGGCAAAAATATTAAACTTGCGTTAACTACTTTTTTGTTAATTTCATCTTTTTGTTTAGCTATCTCAGAAAGAAATGAAACAGCTTTTGAATTATAGTCATTTTCCCAAAATTTAACCCATAGCTCAGGAAGCCCTGCCCTCATTCGGATACATTCCAATGGCAAAGAAAAAAAAGCATTACGATATGCTTCTTTGCCAAGATATTTGGTTGAATCTATAAGTGCCATCATATTTTCGCTAAAATCATTATATATTGGTAACGATAATAAGGAGTCTATTTTTTTAGCTAACTCGACATCTTTTTTATTTAGCTGTAAATTTTGATTTTTTGCCTCTTGAGATATTTGCGTATTCTTAAATCCATTTTTATTACTTTTTTCCAAGTAATTCATTAAGTTAATGAACCTTTCGGCAGGCTGCAAATTAAATGTTAATGAAATTTCTTTGTGTTTATTAAAGCTACAAAAAACAAGGAAGAATCCCAATGTTAATCCTATTATTAGTCCGATTTTTTTCATTTTTGTATTTTGTTAAATGGATAAAATAATACTATTTTTTATGATTTATTAATTAAGACGTACAACTTTTATAAAATGTTACAGTGAGAATGATTTTTCAACAAAGTTTCCACCTTTTCCTTTAAAATATTCCCATCTATCTTTAGCTGTATTCCTGTGTAATATTCTGATTGAACAAGAGCTTCGTCTAAGTTAAATAGCTTTTGTGAAACAGTATAAAAATATTTTTTTTCTTTATAATAACTTGCCAAATACTCTTGCTCGGTTTGTCCAGGTGTAGGAACTAAAATGGCCTTTTTGCCAAATACAGCTAAATCCATAATGGTAGAATAACCCGAACGACATAGTATTATATTGGATTGTTGTATAAAACGTTGCAAAGTATCAGTGTCAAGATGGGAATAGATTGTTAATTTTTCTGAAATCGTTTTTACTTCTTCTTTTTCGGGAATTCCTTGTACAATAATGGTTTTAATAGTTTTGTTTTCAAGCTGTTTTAAAATTATTTCTTCAAAAATTGTTCGCTGAGGTTCTGGTCCTGAAAGCAATACCAAAAGGGTAATATTTTTATTTTCAATAATTTGTTCGGAATTTTTAAAACGTGAAAGTGGTTCTATAAAATAAGTATCAACTGGAAGTTTGTATTTATGCGATAAATCACCCGAAAGGTTAATACTTCCTTCAAAATCGGGTATCCAACATTCGTTGTAATTTTTTATAAATGCTTTGTTAATGTAAAATAGCATTTTATCGAAAAATGCTAATTTTATTGGGCTTTTAATTAAAACCTGATGCGTCATAAATATACTTTTTACCTTTTTATTCCACAACCCAAAACGATTATCAGAAACAACAATATCAATTTTGTATTCATTAATAATTTTATCTAACAGCTTGTGTTCTGTAAAAATACTTTTCAAAAATTGAGGTAAAATGCCTAAGAGCTTCAACGGCAAGCTTCCTTTGCGTTGATAGCTAATTTGATAAGCAGGAAGTGTAATCCATTGTAAATTAGGAAATTCCTTACGTAAAAATGCAAGTGGACGATTATCGGCTGCTATTATTACATTTGCATCGGCATTAATAAATGCTTGTATAATAGGCACACAACGACTTGCATGCCCCAATCCCCAATCTAATGGGCAAACCAATACATTTTTTTTATTAGCCAAAGTATTTTAATTTTTTTTGATAAAATTATAAATAAATACGGTATTTTTGGAAACTAAATATAAGAAATTGTTACGATACAGAATAGCCCTTACGTTAATTCCTGGAGTAGGCGATATTATTGGGAAAAAATTAGTATCCTACTGTGGTGGAGTAGAAGCCATTTTTAAAGAAAAAAAGGCAAATTTACTCAAAATACCAAGTGTTGGAGAAACATTGGTAAATGCTATTGTTAATCACGATATGTTTGATAGGGTTGACAAAGAAATGGCATTTATCGAAAAATTTAACATCAAACCATTGTTTTACCTTGATGCAGCCTATCCTATGCGATTAAAACAATGCACCGATAGCCCTATGATGCTTTATTATATTGGCAATGCCGATTTGAATATGCCAAAAATTGTAAGCGTAGTAGGAACTCGCAATATTACCGAATATGGTAAAGATATTTGCAAAAAATTGGTAACAGATTTGGCTTCGCAAGAAATACTTATTGTGAGCGGTTTGGCGTATGGTGTAGATACTTGTGCTCATAAAACAGCCAACGACAACAATTTACCTACTGTTGCTGTATTGGCTCACGGACTCGACAGAGTTTACCCAGTTTTGAATAAACCTTTGGCTGAAAAAATGATTAATCATGGGGGTTTGCTTACCGAGTTTATGAGCGAAACCAATCCCGATCGCGAAAATTTCCCCAAACGCAATCGTATTATTGCCGGAATAGCTGATGCAGTTATTGTGGTAGAAGCTGCCAAAAGAGGTGGTGCCTTAATTACAGCAGATATTGCTAATTCATACAATCGTGATGTTTTTGCGGTACCCGGTAAGTTAACCGACACTTTTTCGGAAGGTTGTAATCATTTAATTAAAACCAATAAAGCTGCTTTAATACAATCTGCTGATGATTTACTGTATATTATGGGCTGGGAGGAAAATAAAAGACCTAAAAAAACAGCACAGCGACAACTTTTTATAGAACTAAAACCCGAAGAACAAATTATTTACGATTTATTGAGCCAAAAAACCTCCAGCTCTATTGACGAATTGTGTATTAACTCTAAGCTTAATGTTTCTAAAATAGCAGAAGCTTTGCTTAGCCTCGAACTCGAAGGAATAATAAAAGCTATGCCGGGTAAAGTGTATAAATTGGTTTAGGGGATTGTATTGATAAGCATAAAAAAAGGGCTGAAAATTCAGCCCTTTTTTTATAAAATAAATTAAGGATTATTCGCTAACAATAAATTTCTTGGTAGTTTTTCCTTTTTCCGATTCAATTTGAACAAAATAAATACCTTTTTTGTAAGATGAAGTATTTATTTTATAAAGATTCCCTCTTACGTTTTCATTCATTATTTCTTGCCCTATTGCATTGATAATTTTTACATTTTTCAAAGAAGCAACAGAAGTAATGTTAAGTTCGTTTTTAACAGGATTTGGGTAAACAGACACTAAGCCACTTTCATTTGTTTCATTTATTCCCGTAGAAACGTCAATTTTTACCAAATCAATACCAATAAAAGCACCATCTGCTTGATTATTTGCTATATGTTCGTTAAAAGCAATATAAATACTCTGACCAGCATATGCTGTTAGTGGAATAGTAAATTGTTTCCAACCTCCATATATATATTGATTAGTATCTGTAGCTAAAAGTGTAGTAGTAAAGCTTGAAGTAGCATTTGTAGTAGTAGAAACTTTAATATCTAAATTATCTTGATAATGTCCAAACCAAAACAAGGAAAAGTTTAATTCTTGGTTATTTTGAACTGCAATTTGAGGCGTAATCAGCCATTGGTCATTAGAAGTTGCTCCACCTGTATTCCAAGTACAATAAGCAGCTGCATTTCCTCCTCCTGTTGGAATTGTCATCGTACCGATATTCCATCCTGGTAAAGGAGTCTTACCTGAAACAATATGAGCCCAACCAGTACCACCATCAGGGTTTGCTTTTGTAAAGCAACCAAAAGAAGTAGTATCTTCAAAACTTTCGGTCCATGGGAATGTGCTTACTGTACAACTACTCAAAGTAATAGCAATTGGTAGATTTGCAGTAGTTAACGTAAAGGTACTCGTTTGAGGTATATAACCAGCCAAAGATACAGTGTAATTATAAATGCCTGCAGGTAAGTTAAATGCATAAACACCCGAAGCATTGGTTGTCCCATTAAATATGTTAGTACCTTGTGTTACCACTATTGCAGCCCCTGCAAGAGGAGTTGAAGTGCTATTTTGTACAGTAAATGTTGCAGCATAAGTAGTAGCAGCAATTAAAGTATCTAAAATAGTTTGATTAACACCTGCAACAACAGTAACATTTTTTGTTTTAGTTATGTAACCAAATGCAGAAATTGTATCAGGATATGATCCTGCTGCTAAATAAGTAGAAGCAATTCCAGAAGCATTTGTAATAAAATTGACTCCATTTATTTTTACATTAGCACCCGAAATTGGAGTTGTACCATTGCTTACATTAAAAGTAATAGTTGCTCCCGCAGAAAGAGTATAAGGAATAGCCAAACCAGTTACTTGAGTGGCTGCTACAGGAAAAGCACCTACCAATGTTGCTACACCTGTTGTAGTATTAAGGGTGTATAAACCATCCAAAGCACCAACCGTAGTTCCTTTTGTTGCAGAAAAATATAAATTACCATTTGGTGCAAAATCAATATCTTGGAAGCTAAGAGACATTGGTGCTCCCATATCAGTACCAATAAGAGTTAGAGCTGCTGTAGTTTTGTTTACTGAATACAATTTGGCATTTACTCCTGCTGTTGTGGAGGTTTCAATTACATACATTTGTCCTGCGGCATTACATGCAATCTCAAAGAACAATCCATTTGTTGGGCTGGCTGCAACCAAAGTAGCTGCACCAGTAGTCTGATTGATTGTATAAAGTGAAAAAACATAAGGAGCTGCTGTAGTTATTCCACTTGCATATAATGTACTAGTTGACCTATCATACGTTAAACCAAGGAAATAGCCACTACCTCCTGTTGGACCTACTAAAGTGGTATCACCAGTTAAAGTGTCCATAGAGTAAAGATTATAATTATGACCTAAAACAAACCATTTTTTACTAGTTGCAGTTGCAACATAAGCACCTCCTCTCGAAAGCCAAGGTTTGGCTGTACCTATATCAAAAAATCCTCCTTGAGGAGCTTCTAAATAAAATTTTGAAGGCTGACCGCCTTTAAAACAATATGCAGGTGTTAATACTGGTGCAACAGTTACATTTTTTACCATTGTATCATTAGTATTAACCATATCTCCTGTTAAGCCAGTATAGAAAATAAAATTATAATTACCATTGGTTGCAGTCCATGATGGGAAACTTACATTGGTAGTTGCTCCTGATGCTAAACTTGCAATGGTAGTAGAAACTACAGTACCCGTTGCTCCAATTTTATAACTTACAGGAATATTGGTTTGAGTTGCACTACCAAAGTTTTTAACAGTAACTTGAGGAGCCACAGAACCAGGTAACATTGCACCAATTGGTGCAATAACGGCAGTTACACCAACATCGTTTGCAGGAACCCAAATATTTGGTCCTGCTACATCATCCATATATAATCTCCATTGGTCAGTAGTAGTTGAGCGAAAAGCTACATAAATATTTTGTCCATTGTAAGCTGAAAGATCATAGGTTTTTTGTACCCATGTAGTGCCTGGATCTGGCTCTGCAAGTAATAAAGTAAAGTCAGTTGTAGCAGTACCTGTTGTAGAAATCATTACATCATAAGGCTCAGGCAGAGTAGCATCTTGACTTTTAAACCATGCCGTTAATGTGTTGCTTCCTGCTGCAATAGCAAGCTTAGGTGTAATCAAATAATCAGCATGAGCAGTAGTACCAAAACTAATTGCCGCACAAGCCACACCTGTATGAGGTGTAGTTGTATAACGTATCCATGTGCCAGCATCACCGCCATTAATAACTGTCCATCCTGTTGGAGGAAAAGTAGTACCTTCAAAACCTTCGTTTAATTGTGCAAAAATACTAGTACTTACTAGTAAGAATGCTAGAATAATGTAAAATTTTTTCATTGTTTTTTATTTTTTAATTAATAATTAATTTGAACGGCAAAGTTATAATAAAATATCAACATATTATTGATAAATGTTTATTTTTTTAACTTTTTATTGTTAATGAGGTTCGTTTTAATAATTGGTATAATTCTACTTGATAATATAGCAATAGATTCTTCAATACTATCTTTTTCTGTATGTATTTCTATAAATGGATTTTCTGGAATCTCGTAAGGTGCATCTATTCCTGTAAATTGCTTAATGATTCCTTTTCTTGCTTTTTGATACATTCCTTTAACATCTCTTTGTTTGCAAATTAAGAGGGGTGCATTTACAAAAATTTCCAAAAAATCATCATTTCCAATAATTTCTTTAGCAAGCCTCATATCTTTATGAGGACTAACCGCACTTACAAGAACTATTATACCATTTTGCACGTATTGTTTAGATACTTCTGCTATTCTTCTGATATTTTCTGTTCTATCATTCTCAGAAAAACCTAAATTATTATTAAGTCCTGTTCGTAATAAATTACCGCCTAAAACAACAGAAAAAAATTTAATTTGAATAGTTATACCAAAGTGAAAATATATTTAGTCCAAAATTTGGCAGATTCAATATTTTTT
>CAYTJB010000039.1:0-1863 GCA_964437995.1 uncultured Bacteroides sp.
TTACGTGCAAAATGATTACGTTCTAATTCAGGAACACCGCAAAAATACTCATGGCTATCGTAAACCAATGGAATTCTTTTTATTTTACTCACTAAATAATTGGGCAACAAAGTATCTAAATCATTAGCAACCAACAAATCAACCTTATTAAATAACAAAAAGAAAAATAAGCGAAAGTTAAATTCAGCATAAAAAACAGCTTCTTTCTCAAACAACAAACGCATGCGTTCTGTAATATACGAACGTTTTGTTAAACGCTGGCTATCATGTTTTTCACGACCAAGCAATAACACTTCAAAACCACATTTCTGTAATGTTTTGCATACTTTATCTACCCTTTGGTCAGTTGATAAATCATTAATTACCGAAACTATTGCTCTTTTCAATTGAAAATCTATTAAAAAGCAAATGTATAGCTTTTATAGAATACATCAAAGAATTTTTTTAATACAATTTGCCTAATCTAAGTCTGCATCCATCATTTTTTCTAAAAAAGTTTCTGAAAAAAGTCTTTGATTACATATTTTTTTATACTTTCGTACCCAATATGCTTAGCGTTTCAGATTGCTTAATTGTATTGATAAATAATTGATTTAAAATTGTTGAACAATTTGAAACTACCTGAGATTATTAGTTACTTTTAAAAAACTAAAATAAAAAAAATGAACTTTAAAATGAAACTACAACCTATTGTATGGCATCATGTCATAATTATTGCTATTTTTTTATTAATCGCTGTTGTCTATTTTAGCCCTGTTTTAGAAGGAAAAGTAATTCAACAGTCAGACATGACAAATGTTGCAGGTATGTCGAAAGAGGCTGCTGATTACCATGAAAAAACTGGTAATTATACTTTGTGGACAACTACAATGTTTGGAGGAATGCCAACATATCAAATTATGGGCGAAAAATCTACAAACGTATTTGTCTATTGTTTTAATTTATTATCATTTTTTGGTTTACTACCCTATTTAAACATGGCAATAATATTTACTTATTTACTTTGTGCTTATTTCCTTTTTATATCACTAAAAATAAATAAATGGGTTGCATTTATTGGGGCAATCATATTGGCATTTGGCTCTTACAATATTATTATTATAGCTGTAGGTCATATTACAAAAGCTTATGCAATTGCTTTTATTCCCATTGTTATTGCTGGAATTTTACTTATTTATAATCGAAAATATTTATGGGGTGGACTATTAACCGCTTTGAGCTTGGGTTGTGAAGTTGCTACAAATCATCCTCAAATTTCATATTATTTGGCATTAATGATTTTGCTTCTTGTTATTATTAAAAGTATTCAAATTATTTACGAGAAAAACTATAAACATTTCGCAATTTCATCAATCATTCTTTTTTCATCTGCATTTTTAGCAATTTTACCACATTCTCGAGATTTGTTTATTACTTATGAATATGCCGAAGATTCTATTCGTGGAAAATCGGAATTAACAGATAATTTAGGAAATAAAACTTCTGGTTTAGATAAAGATTATGCTTTGGCTTGGAGCTATGGAAAAATGGAAACCCTTACATTGCTTGTTCCTAATGCTTATGGAGGTTCTAGCAATATGGAATTATCTGAAAACTCTAATTTATACAAAGCTTTTGTTGAAAGAGGCGCACCAAATGCAAAAGAATACGTTAAATCATCGCCAACATACTGGGGTGATATGCCTTTTACTTCTGGACCTGTTTACTTTGGAGCAATAATATGCTTTTTATTCATTTTAGGAATGTTTGTTGTAGAAGGTAAAATTAAATGGTGGCTTTTTGCTGCAACAATCCTTTCATTACTCTTATCTTGGGGCAGAAACTTAGAATGGTTTACTGATATATTCTTCAATTTCGCACCTT
>CAYTJB010000039.1:1873-10182 GCA_964437995.1 uncultured Bacteroides sp.
TTAACAGATAATTTAGGAAATAAAACTTCTGGTTTAGATAAAGATTATGCTACTGCATGGAGCTATGGTGTTGGAGAAACAATGAATTTGTTAATTCCTAATCTTATGGGTGGTGCTTCGGGTGGCGAATTATCTGAAAGTTCTGAAACTTATAAATTTTTACATCAAAATAATGTTCCAAATGCAAAAAAAATAATTAAACAACTTCCTCTTTACTGGGGACCGCAACCATTTACCGAAGGACCTTGTTATATAGGTGCTATTGCCATATTTTTGTTTGTTTTAGGATGCTTTATCGTTAGGGGAAGCATTAAGTGGTGGTTGTTGGGTTGCATTGCTTTTTCATTTATGTTGGCATGGGGAAAGAATTTTTTCCTTACCGATATTATGTTAGATTATTTCCCGATGTATAATAAATTCCGAACAGTTTCTATGATACTAATTGTTGCAGGAATTTGTATTCCTTTTCTTGGAATATTGGCACTTGACAAGATATTAAAGCAGGAAATATCAAAAGAAGAATTTTTAAAAGCATTCAAAAGAACTTCTATTATTGTAGGAGGCGTTTTACTCTTATATATATTCTTCGCAGGTTCTTTTTTTAGTTTCACTTCGCCTTCTGATGCACAGTTGCCAGATTGGCTAAAAGGAACTTTACCAACTGATAGAGCATCATTATTGCGAATAGATGCCATTAGGTCGTTGATTTTTATTGCTTTAGCAGGAGTTGTTATTTATTTTTATTTTATAAAAAAATTAGGTCAAAAATATTTTTTAGGGATTTTGGCAGTTCTTGTTTTTCTTGATTTATGGATGGTTGACAAAAGATATTTGAATGAAGATAATTTTTTATCGAAACGTGAAACTGCAAACTTAATTACCGCTACCCAAGCTGACCAATATATATTACAAGATAAAGACTTAAATTATAGGGTACTAAATTTAACTCAAAGTCCTTTCAATGAATCACACACTTCTTATTTTCATAAATCAATTGGTGGCTATCATGCTGCAAAAATAAGAAGATACCAAGATTTGATTGACCGTTCGATTCAACCAGAAATGGCATCTTTACAATCAGTTTTAAAAAACCAAGTTAGTTATGCTACGATTGATAGTGCTTTGGAAAAGCTGAAAATATTAAATATGTTAAATACTAAATACATTATCATCAATCCTGAAGGACAACCTTTAACAAACAAATTTGCTTTAGGATACGCTTGGTTTGTAAATAATGCTAAATTAGTTGGAAATGCTGATGAAGAAATAGCAAGTTTAAAGGATTTTGACCCAAGCAAAACTGCCATTGTTGACAAAAGATTTGCCAATTTACTTTCGAATTTACCTAATCAGAATGATACATCTTCTTTAGGAACGATAAAATTACTTGATATAAAGCCCGATTATATAGCCTATCAAACAAAAACAAATAGAAAAAATTTGGCTGTATTTTCAGAAGTATATTACAACGAAAACAAAGGTTGGAATATGTATATTGATGGGAAAAAGGAAACGCATTTACGAGCTAATTACGTTCTTAGAGCTGCAGTAATACCAGCAGGAGAACACAAAGTAGAATTTCGCTTTGAGCCTGTTGCATATTACAAAGCTCATAATGTATCTTCGTTTGGTTCTATTTTATTTGTAATATTAGCTTTATCGGCAATTGTATATACTATTTTTAAGAAGAAAAAGGTATAATTTTTTTGAAATATCTTTTCAAAGCTTTTAAAAATATACAAGCGTGGTAATATAAATTAGTAAGTAAGCCGTAATGTTTTGTAAAAATCATAAACCTTTCTTTTAAAGCTATTTTATAATTTTGTGAAGAAAAGCCACCTCCATGATAAATTCCTAAAAATATGTTAGTCAAAAATTTAGATAAAAATAAATTGGAATTAACAATTTTTGAAGTGTTTTTTAGGCATTTTATTACCCAATCAATATCAGCAGAAACTTTATAAGTTATATCATACAGTGGTGCTATCTCTTTTCTTACTATAAATGACTGATGCTGAACTACCATACCTATTTGCAAGCTTTTCCAGTTAAGTTTTTCTGGAAGTTTGCGTGCACTCAATTTACTTCTTGTCCCTAAAATATTTCCTTCTTCATCAATAAGGGCAGTTTCTCCGTAATAAATGTCAGAAGAAAAGCCATCGATAGCAAATATCTTCTCTATCGTGGTTCTTTCATAAATTTCGTCGCCAGCATTCATAAACCATAAAAATTTACCTTTTGTCAGCATAATTCCTTTATTCATAGCATCATACAAACCATTATCAGGCTCACTTATCCAATTGGTAATTACGTTATTATATTGATTGATTACATCTAATGTTCCATCGGTTGAACCTCCATCTATAACAATATATTCAAAATCTGTAAAAGTTTGTTTTTGAATGCTTCGTATTGTTTTCTCTAAATCTTCTTTTGCATTAAAAACAACGGTTATTATGCTTATAAAAGGCGTATTTGATGGTGTCATCGTTAAATTTTATTTATCGTATCAATAATTTTAAAAATATCTTTATCTGTATAAAAAATGAGATAAGGAAACCTTATGAAAAATCTTTTTTAAATTAAGCTTTATTTCTTACTTCGTGGTAAACAGATGTATATTTTTTTGCAATTATTTTGTTATTATACAATAGCTCAACTTTCTCTCTTGCTTTTATTTCCAAAACCTTTCTGTTTGGATTTTTAATAATACGGAGTATTGCAGCTGCCAAACTTTCAGCAGAAATTTCTTTCGCAATTGCACCATTTATATTGTCATCTATCATTTCTACAACTCCTCCAATATTAAAGCCTACAACAGGAGTTCCGCAAGACAAAGATTCCATTACTGTATTTGGCAAATTATCTTCTATTGATGGCAAAACAAACAAATCGCTCATTGAATACAAATCTACAATCTTTTCGAGAGAATTTACCACGCCCATGCTATAAACTTTAAATGGAAATAAACTTATATCAAGTTGCTTATTTTTACCAAATATTATAATTTGAATATTATCGCAAACATTTTTTTCTGTGGCAAGATAATTCATTGCTTCTATTAAAAAGTTTATACCCTTTCTTTTGTCATTAATATTTGCGGCACCAAAAAGAATAATAAACTTATCAGATTCAATACTATATTTATTTCTTAAAAAGCTCTTTTCTTTTGGAGTAAACAAATCAGTATTAATAGGATTTGGTATTGCTTGAATATTTGCATTGGCTGTTAGTATAGCCGATTTGGCTTCGTTAGCTAACCATTGACTACAAGTTACAATGTTTAAAGTATGATTTGAAAAATATTTTCTTTTAAAATTAAAAATTTTTCTTGAAATATCATTTTTAGAAGGATTAGAGAGCATTGGGCAATTTTCACATTGAGTTTTATAAGCAATGCACTGCCCTGCATAATGACATCCTCCGGTAAATAGCCACATATCATGCAGTGTCCAAACAATAGGTTTAGATGAATTTAAAATTTTACGAATGCTATTTAATGATAAAAAACCACCATTAATCCAGTGAAGGTGAATAATATCTGCATCTTTAAACCATTTATTTTTAGTAATATCTACACCCGTATTTGCCATTGAAAATGCAAAACGAACGCTTTTATCCTTTTCTCTGTATATAAACGAGAACCGTTCATACAAAAACCGAAATAATGTGCTATATTTATATAATACTCCATTATCATAAGACGCTGTATATATTGAGCTACCTTTTTTTTTCATTGTAAGTAACCTAACCTCATGCCCTTCCAATGTAAGGGCTTCAAACAATCGGTTGCATGCAATTGCTGCACCACCACCACTATCAGATGTATTTACAAGTAATATTTTCATTTTTTTCGGGCTAAAACAATAGTATTAAAATACAAACTTTTTTTTCGAGGCACTATTAATGATATAAGAAGTAAAACAAGTGTAAATGGAAAAATAAATATAAAATTAAGCAGTAAGTTTAGATATTTATTTTTCACAAAAACAAGTTCTCTTATATAGCTAATAAAGTATTGTGATATTACAGCAAAAAAATGTCCTGTCTTTTCAATTTTTATAATCTCAAAATCATATAATTCGATTAGATATTTAATTCCATACGTTGTAAATCTACAGTTATCATAAGGGATTTCATGTTCTTCCCACGAAAAAGGCACTGTAAGCAAAAAATATCCATTTGGTTTAAGTACGCGATTAATTTCAGGAAGAATTTGATGATAGTTAAATACGTGTTCAAAAACTTCCGAACTAAAAATATTATCAAATTGTTGAGGTTCAAAAGGAAGTGTTTTTCCATCATAATAAACATCAACATCCTCTTTTATATGTGAATGAGCTTCATTTTCATAATCAACTCCTATATATTGAGTTGCATTTATAAATAAAGACTTATAAGGCTTTGGTCCGCAACCAAAATCTAAGATTGTCCCATGAAGAAGAGGAGCAAATTTTCGTACTTTTTGCACTAAACACCATCGAATTATCAAAAAAGGATTGATAAATAAGCTTAAAATGTTTGGAAAAAAAAGTTGATGCTTGTATATTTTAGTAAATTCCATAATAAAACTATTTATTTTTTTTCATATATAGCAACCATTGTATGTCCAATAATATTACAATTGGCTTTTCTCTTTTTTGCAAGATAGATAATTGGCAATAAAGGTATTAACATCATTTTTGAAAAAATATTATTACCCAATAATTGAATTATTTTCGCATGAAAGTATCCTCTAAGATGTATTGGTGCAAGTGGTTCAAAGAAAAAACAAGGCTTTTTAAGTCCAAATAAAGGTGCTATATTTTCCAAACTATATTCATCCCAAAGCCCCATGTGGTGTGGCGGCATATTAAGAGAATTCATTGGAATATATTTTGAAAAAGATTGATTATTTGGAACACCTATAATCAGTTTTCCTCCCTGTTTTAAGCATTCAATTGCTGCTAATAGAAATGGTGTTACCTCCGAAATGTGCTCCAAAACTTGGAAAGCACACACGACATCAAAAGAAGCTCTGTTTTGAGGTGCAAAATCAAGTAATGATTCTGTTAATACATTTAAACCTTTTTTTCTTGCAAATTCAGCTGCATCAGCATTCAACTCAAGTCCAACTACGTTAAGGTTATTGTTTTTTTCTTTCAACAATTTCTGCAAAAAAGCACCTCGAGCCGAGCCAATTTCTAATACATTCATTCCTTCGTTAATATGATTACTCCCAATCTGGTGCTCCCACTTCCATTCCATATAATAGTCTTTAGAGTCTTGAAGTTGTTCATAAAAAATACTATCGCCGCTTATATCATAAGGATAATAAAATCTGTATTTAGTATCAAAACATTCATAGATATAAATATCGGTATAATTCTTAAAATAAATTGAAGTTTCAATTTTTAATTTATCTTGATATTTTTTAACTAATTTAGATATAGGAATAGTTTCAATTAGAGTTGTTTTCCCTTTTGTAATTGGGGATATAATTTCTTGTTTTATTGTCATAAACTATGTTTTTGTATAAATTGATGTTTTACTCTTAAAATAATCCTGTACAATATCTTAAGCGGTGATTTGTAATTATACGTTTTGTAAAAATATTCATCTGCTACTCTATTTCTTTCAATTATTGTTGGATGTTGAAGCGGATAAATATCTTTTGTTGGAATATTAGCAAATTTATGTTCAGTATCGGTACAATGAATAGCATCTGCTCCAAATCCTATATTTGAAACCAAATTTACTTTTGGTAAAATTGCTATGCCTTTATTTTTCCAAATACAAAATGTTAATTGAAAATCCCAAGTATTGATAGCTTGTTTTTTCATTAACAAAAACTTATCAAGCCAAAATTGTTGTTCAGTCCATAACGGGAAATATTTTTTTAAAATTGTTTTAAACTCTTTAGCAGAAATTTTTTCTAATAAAAAATCGTATTCATTCCATGTTTTTCGCCAAGTTGCCCATCCCCATATATGTGGATATGCCGAAAAATAATAAGAGGCATTACCTCGCATTGCTCCATCTTGAAAATTATTACCACTAATAAACATCACTTGCTCATTGTCTTTATATTTTTCAAGTAATTCTTCACAATATGGAAAAAAATCAGGATGAGGCAAACAATCTTCTTCAAAAATAATTCCTTGTTCTACATTTTTAAAAAACCAAGTAATTGCTGAACTTACTGCTATTGCTGCGCCAACGTTTTGTTCACGAAAAAAAGTTTTTACTTCACAATCCCAATCTACTTCTTTTATAATATCGCGTGTTTGCTGGCATCGTTCTATTTCACCTTCCTTATCAATACGTGCTCCATCAGCAGCAACATACAGATATTTTGGTTTTTGTTTTTTTATTTCATCAAAAACTTTTTGAGCCAGATGTTTGCGACTAAAAATAATGAAAAGTATAGGTGTTTTAAATTGCGTATTCATTTTTTATTCCTCAAAAATTGTTTGTTTTCCCACTCTACCAATTATTCCATGAAAAACTCCTAAATAAATTGCTTTGATTTTTCCTATTTTTTGATTTTCGTACAATAATACAAATATAGTTCGCTCAATAACGGAACGGTAGAAATATTTTCTAAAGCATTTTGAAAAAGGATATTTTTTAAAAACTAATACACCATTTCTATTTATGTAATAAGTACGAATTGGCGAATACTCATTAGGCGTAACATACGTCCATAAAAATCGTTTTTTTTCTGTTTGATAACCTGCTCCATGAATCAACACAATATTTTGTACAGAAAGTGTATTGATTCCCTTTTTTTTTGCCCTTAAAGAAAATTCAATATCTATCATATCAATAAATAATTCATCAGAAAACAGACCAATTTTACGAAATATATCTATTGAAATAACTGTACCTGATGTCATTGCAACATCAACAATTTTTAAGAAATCTTTTTTTTCATAAAATAATCCTGTCTTTAGTAGGTAATTGGTTGTATAAATAGCCGAATTTAAGTAGTTACTTTTTCGTATTATTTCAATATACTTTTTAAAATCTCCTTTTTCAAAATAACTATCTTGATCCATAGAAATAACATGAGTAAAACCTTTTTCTATGGCGTATCCAACAGCTTTGTTTAAAGCAAAACCTATTCCTTCATTTTTTCCTGTTCCTAAATATTTAATTTTTGTCTTATAATTTGCTAAATCAATATTTAAAGCAATTCCGGGAGTATTATTCCAAATAATAAGTTCTTCAACATCATCAATAATAGACAAAATATCCTTTTCAAGCAGTTCTATTTTGGGATAGAAAGTTGTAATTACGCCAAGAAGTTTTATATTTGTTTCGTTCATTTTTTTCCAATAATCACATAATCATTTGTTAGCTGAATGCTTTTTATAACAGATAATTGAAAATATTCAAATATCTGAATCAAAACATTTAAATCAAAAACATGATGGTGAAGACATCTGTTTTCAAAATTCTTCAGGCTTCTTTCTTTAAAATCTTCTATTGTTCCTTTATAATAAGTATCTCTCGTTAAATCATGGTTTCGCAATATTTCATCTAAATGACTTAAATCATTTTCAGTAATATTATTTTTATAATCATCCATCAAATGACTAAATTCTGTAATTTCTCTTTTGTGATCAAAATTCACTTCTTTTCGTGGTGCAACAATTACTAAAACACCTTCGTTTTTTAATACAGATAACCATTGCTCTATTGCTTTGATAGGGTTAGCAATATGTTCAATATTATTGCAAGAAAGCACAAAATCATAGGAATTATTTTTTATTGATGTAAAATCTACTGCATCAAATATATATGAATTACCAATGCGTTTCTTATTTACAACAAATCCTTTACTGCTATCTGTTTCTCCCGTCCATACAGTATTTGATGCAAAATTAACGACATCAATACTTTTAGCTTTTTTATAAACTGGCATAAAGCCTTTAGTTTTAAAAAAAACACTTGGTCCTCCTATTTCAATTCCACATTTATTTTGAAAAAAAGATGCTATTTCAGCAAAATCTTTCATTGGCTTATAAAGTGGTGGCATAAATATCTTCTTCAAGATTTTTTTTACCCTATTTATGATAGTTATCATCTGTTATTATTTTTTTAACCAATTAAGAATTTCCTTTAAAAGCTCTAATTACTCCTTTTCTAAAATCTTTTTCAAAAAACATAAAACCTTTTGTAAATAGAGTGTTTAGCGAATATGATGAAAGGATTGATTCTATATCTATTGCATCTTGTTTTTTATGATAGGTGCAAATTGCTAACCCAATATGTTTCGTATGCTTGAGTGTTGCTGAAGCTCCTTTTAAAGCAGATATTTCAGC
>CAYTJB010000039.1:10192-17120 GCA_964437995.1 uncultured Bacteroides sp.
TTTGCGCCTTGTATTGCCTCGATTTCAGCACCTTCAATATCCATTTTAATAAAAATATTATCAAGATTTTTATCTTTCAAAAATTCATCAATACTAATCCTATTTTCATCATTATTTTCATCAACAAATTTTCTTATGATTGTAACTTTTTCCTTCCAATTTCTGAATGTTGCTTCTAATGGTTTTAACCACTTTTCGTCGCACTCAAAAATATATACATGATCAACGTACTCAATAGTATCTAAAGAAAATATTGCTTCGGCAGCACCAATATCGAGCAAGGTTTTTCCGACCATCTCACTAAATGAAGTAACATATCTGTGAGGAGATTCAATATCTTGTTCCATTATTAGTTCCTTATATTCATGTATAATTCTTTTAAATGAATAGCCAAGAGGAAAGTATAGTTTTTTTGAGTTATGCAGAACATAAGGCAATTGATTTTCGCCAATATTACATTCTACTTTCATTTTTTTATATTTTAACCCAAATTGATAGGGTAGTGGCGTTAATCCATGTTTACCCATAAAAGCATACAATTCATTTTCCGTTGTTTTAAGAAAAAATACATTAAAAAAATATATCCATTTAAGTTTAATATTTATCCTTAAATGCCTTTTGAAATGGAGGAATTTTCCTAGAAAAATCTCATAAATGAATTTCCTGTATTTTTCCGGAAGATAATTTTTGTATAACTTTATAATCATTATAGCTTTGTTTATACGAATCTTAAATTTTAGAAATCGTTATTTATTTTTTTTTAAATATATATAATTTACTAATGGCATCTTTCTTTAATGATGCTTTTAATAATTTATTAAATTCGGGCGAAATCTTCAAAAAATAAATGGCTACTCCATAAATAATAATGGCTACAATTACTCTAACAATACCATCAATAAAAGGGTTTGCTATGTTAAACAAAAAATAGTTTACACCCAATGTTAATACAAATATTGCAACAATTTTAAACATATTAAAAGAAAAGGGTTGTGATTTAAGTTTCCACCAAATAAAAAAAGTTAATATTGTATTGTATATTAAAATAGAAATAGCTGTGGCAATAGCACTACCATTTATACCAAATAATGGTATTAACCATAAATTTGTTGCAATAGTAAGTCCAGAAAGGAAAAATATAAAAAATAACATATAGTAATAATATCGCGAAAAAATCAATATGATGGCATTGAAACCTGTAGCCATATCAAATAATTTACTAATGCCTATAAAAAGTATCACGTATTTTCCTTGTACATAAGTACTACCATTAGGTATAATTTTAAAAATATCATCTACACCTACCCATAACACAATAAAAAGAAAACAACCGATAAGTAACTGATTCAAACAAACTCGTTTATACATATCATTTACTTTTTCCCAATTGTTATCATTTATAGCTTCCGAAACAAATGGACTAATAATAGCAGCTATTGAACGAGAGGGCATTTCAATAATATTTGCCATAAAAAAAGCCACAGAGTATATTCCCACGTAACTCAACCCAAGAGCAGCAGAAATCATAAAAGTATCAATTTTTACAACAATACTAGTTCCAATGGAAGCAACAATTATAAAAAGTGAATAGCTCGCTATTTTTCGCTTTAATACAGGAGTAATAAACGAAAAATCAGGTTTTAGATGAATTGTGCTAATTTTAAATATATATATTAAATTAAGCAACAAAGCTATACCATATATAAAGATAAAAAGCCCAACAAACATATTTAAACTTAACTGTCCAACAAAAAACGCAATAAATAAAATAATAGTTAGCACTCTAACAACAACTTCTCTGATAAGTTTAGGAACAACTATGCGTGATAATACTGATGCGTAGTTTTCAAAAACAGCCATATAGGTTAGAAATAATGCAAGAGGCAACACCCAATAAAAAAACTTTATAAATAGAGCAGAATTGGTTGAAAAATAACTATAAATTTGTGATTGGAACAACACATATAATAAGCCAACAATAATAAACCCTATGAAAGGAAGAATAAAAAGATAGAAAAGAAAACCATGATTACGACCATCTTCGGTTTTAAATTGCGGAAAAAACTTTATAATAGAACTCGACAAACCTAACTGTGCAAATACAGAAACTAAAAAAGCGGCATCAAACAACACCCTTGTAAGACCAAATTGTTCGGGCGTAAGAAAATATGTAACTACAAATGCAGTGGTAAGAAAACCCAAAAATGCCCCTGCATAAGTAACAATTGAACCCTTTATGCTTTGCCTAATTATAATACCCATACTTAAATGTTAAATAATGGGCAAAGTTACTAAAAATTATCTTATTTGATGTGGAATCCATATTAGCCCATTTCAAAGTATTAGGATTTTTTAACAACTATGCTATCTGTTTTAAATGATATTTTTTTTGAGTAAGTAATGTTAACAAGTTGTTTAAATATTCAGAAACTCGGCAAGTTTCCTGACCGCCATTCCCCTATGACTAATCATATTCTTTTGTTCCAATGTCATTTCGGCAAATGAAATATCAAAGCCATCGGGCATAAAGATAGGGTCATAGCCAAAGCCATCGTTACCATGTTTTTCGGTAAGTATTTTGCCATTAACAATTCCTTCAAAAAAATACTCTTTCCCATCTAATAGCAATGAAATTACAGTGCGAAAACGTGCTTTACGATTGGTAATTCCTTGCAGTTTTAATAATACCTTGTCAATATTATCCTGAAAAATGCATCCTTCGCCGGCATAGCGTGCCGAATAAACGCCGGGTTCGCCATTAAGGGCTTCTATTTCCAAGCCTGTATCATCGGCAAAACAATTTACGCCATATTTATCGAAAATATAATGCGATTTTTGCAAAGCATTGCCTTCCAACGTTGTTTGTGTTTCGGGAATTTCCTCAAAACAATTAAGGTCGGAAAGGCTTAATAAATGAAAACTGTTCTTAATAAGTGGTGTTATCTCTTTTATTTTGTGTCGGTTATTGGTGGCAAAAACTAATTCCATGTAAATGTATTTTTTTCAAAATTAATGATTATTTTTGTTTCATTAAAAAAATAAAAAAATTATGAGTATAAAAGGAACAAAAACAGAAAAAAACCTGCTAAAAGCATTTGCAGGCGAATCGCAAGCAAAAAATCGCTATCAGTTTTTTGCAAAACAAGCTAAAAAAGAAGGTTATGAACAAATTGCAGCTATATTTGAAGAAACGGCTTTGCAAGAACAACAACATGCAAAAATCTTTTTCCGCTATTTAGAGGGTGGTGTAGTAGAAATTACTGCTTCTTATCCTGCAGGAGTAATAGCTACCACAGCTGAAAATTTAAAAGCTGCTGCTATGGGCGAACACGAAGAATGGGTAGATTTATATCCTGAATTTTCAAAAATTGCCGAAGAAGAAGGCTTTAAAAAAGTAGCCATGTCGTTTAAATTGATTGCTGCTATTGAAAAAGAGCATGAAGAACGCTACAAAAAATTATTGAATAATTTGGAAACAGGTAAAGTATTTAAAAGAGAAAGCAAAGTAATGTGGGTTTGTCGCCAATGCGGACATGTACATTATGGCGAAAAAGCCTTGGCTAATTGCCCTGTTTGCGAACATCCACAAGCATATTTTCAGGTTAAAGCAGAAAATTATTAAGGTTTAGTTGATAGGTTATTAAGTTATTTGGTTAATAAGTTATTAGGCAAAACCCGATAGGATCCATAGAATATTGGTAATTAATAAACCTGTTGTGACTTAAAGTCTCAATGGGTTTATTTTTTGTTTGATGATTTTGAGAATAATTGTAAGTTTGCATAAAAAATATCGTTTATTTTACTATGAATAAATAATTATAAATAAAATTATGGCGTTTGGACTTTCACCTAGATATATTCAAGATATCTCTCTTGAAAAATTGACACAGGATCAATTTCTCGTAATTGCAATTGAAGTTGCGAAAAAATTAAATTGGAACATAGGATATATAAGTGAGTATGGATTTAATGCTTACACTAAATTTTCAATGAGTTCGATGAGCGAAGAATTTATGTTGAAAATTGAGAATGGAGTAGCTACCGTAAAAAGTGAGTGCATAAGTAATCAGATGACAGATTGGGGGAAGAATAAAGATAACATTAAAAAATTTATTAAATATTTTAATGAGATTAAAGATATATTAACACTTGAAGATATTAAAGAAAAATTTGAGGAACTTAAACCTAATTTATCTTCAATAGAAGACGATACTTTAAGTATAACTCCATTAACAGCAAAAGAAAAGATTACAGGTTTTTTATCTGCTTTTATACCCACAAAAAGATTTTTTGTAACACCAATTCTTATTAATTTGAATATTGCTATTTTTATACTAATGATAGTTACTGGTGTTAATATTTTTCTTCCTGATAATGAAAGTTTAATGCTTTGGGGTGCAAATTTTAGCCCCATAACATTGGAAGGCGAATGGTGGCGACTAATTACCAATTGTTTTTTACATATTGGGATTTTTCATCTATTAATGAATATGTATGCACTTTTTTATATTGGCTTGTTATTAGAGCCATATATAGGAAAGTCAAGATTCTTAACAGCGTATTTACTTACAGGTCTCATTGCGAGTTTATCAAGTTTGTGGTGGCACAATTTAACCATTAGTGCAGGTGCATCGGGTGCAATCTTTGGTATGTATGGTGTTTTTCTTGCAATGCTTATGACGAATTTTATTGAAAAAGCAGCAAGAAAAACATTGCTGACAAGTATTACTATTTTTGTAGGGTATAATTTATTAAATGGACTTACAAGTAGTGAAATTGATAATGCAGCTCATATTGGAGGTTTAATTGGAGGACTTATCATTGGATATTCTTTCATCCCAAGTTTGAAAAAAACAGAAATATTAAATTTAAAGTATAAAACGATAGGAATACTTACAGTTATTGTTTTATTCGTTTCTGTGATTGTTTACAACCAATTACCAAATGACATTGCTAAATATGATGCTAAAATGAAAAAATTTATTGTTATGGAATCAATGGCATTAGAAGTTTTTCGTAAGCCAAAACATACGCAAAAAGAAAAACTACTTTCAGAAATCAAGAATAGAGGGATATATTATTGGAATGAAAATATTAAACTATTAAATGAAATTGAACAACTTGATTTACCTATTCAAATAAAAGATAAAAATAAAAAACTTCTGCAATATTGCAAATTAAGAATAAAAAGCTATGAATTGCTTTATAAATCTATAAATGAAAATACTGATAGATATCAATTACAAATTAAGGATTGTATAAAACAAGTTGAGGCTATAATTATTGAAGTAGCAGAAAAAAAACAATAAAAAGCTATTCAATAATACCTTTGAAGATTTATATTAGTAAAATAAATCGTTAATTTATAAAAACTCAACAAGTATTTTTTTATTACAATTGGATATTTTAATTTTCATAAAAACTAATCAATACCAAGCATTTTGCCACTTAAAACTATTTTATTAAAATATTGGGGTTACAGCCATTTCCGTCCTATGCAGGAAGATATTATACAATCTGTGTTGGATGGGAAAGATACGTTGGCATTGCTACCTACGGGTGGTGGTAAATCGTTATGTTTTCAAGTGCCAGCTATGCTAAAGCCTGGTATATGTATTGTAATATCTCCGCTTATTGCTTTAATGAAGGACCAAGTGGAGAATTTGAACAAACGTGGTATTAATGCAAAAGCTATATATTCAGGCATGCATCCCAACGAAATTGAGATTACTCTCAATAATGCTGTGTATGGCGATGTTAAACTGCTTTATGTTTCGCCCGAGCGTTTGCAAACAGACAGTTTTCGTGAGCATTTGAAAAAAATGAAGGTTAATCTGATTGCGGTTGATGAGGCTCATTGTGTTTCGCAATGGGGTTACGATTTTCGCCCACCTTATTTGAAAATAGCCGATATAAAAGCTATTCTACAAAATGTACCTATACTTGCACTCACGGCAACTGCTACACCTGAGGTGGTTGAAGATATTCAAAACAAATTAGAATTCAAGCAAAAAAATGTATTTCAAAAAAGTTTTGAACGCAAAAATCTTACCTATTTTGTTATTAAATCTGATGATAAATTGGCTCGTTTGCTTCGTGTTATCAACAAAGTAAAAGGTACAGGTATTGTTTATGTAAGAAGTCGTAAGAAAACAGTTGAAATAGCAAACTTTCTTAATAAAAATGGTATTAAAGCTGGCTATTACCATGCAGGATTGGAAAGCAAAATACGCAACGATCAACAGAAGCTGTGGATGCGGGATTCTAACAAAGTAATTGTTGCTACCAATGCTTTTGGGATGGGAATTGATAAACCAAATGTTCGTTTTGTGGTACACCTTGATTTACCTGATACGTTGGAAGCATATTTTCAGGAGGCAGGCAGAGCCGGTAGGGACGAACAGGCTTCTTTTGCTGTGATATTGCACGATAATGCCGATTTATTAGCTCTTGACCAAAATTTCCAAAATGCTTATCCCGAAAAAGAGTATATAAAAAATGTATATCAAGCATTGGGAAACTATTTTCAAATACCCGAAGGAAGTGGCAAAGACCAAAGTTTTGATTTCGATTTACGCGATTTTTGCGATCAGTTTCGTTTTAATGTTATTACAGCTTATAATTCGTTAAAATTTTTAGAAAAAGAGGGTTATATAATTTTAAATGAAGACCCAAATCAATCATCTGTGGTACATTTTACTATTGGAAAGGAGGATTTGTATCGTTTTCAAATAGAAAATCCTTCTACCGATAATTTTATTAAAATTATTCTGCGTTCGTATGGTGGTGTATTTGCCGATTTTGTTAAAATTAGTGAAGTAGAAATTGCTAAACGCAGCAAGAGTGATGTGGAAAAAGTGCAAAAAATGTTACAATTATTAGCAAAAAGTATAAATATTCTGGATGCGAAAACCTAAACATAACACAC
>CAYTJB010000040.1:0-1911 GCA_964437995.1 uncultured Bacteroides sp.
AAAACATTATTCTTAAAAAAATTATGTAAGTTTGTGAAAAATAAAACCAATACGTTTGTATTCATTGGTATAATTAAACTATTGATTATCATATAATAAAAAAAATGAAATTACATTTTATTGCCATTGGTGGCAGTGCTATGCACAACTTAGCTATTGCATTACACAAAAAAGGAATTGAAGTAAGCGGTTCTGACGATGAAATATTTGAACCATCTAAAAGCCGCTTAGCCAAATATGGTTTACTGCCTGATAATGAAGGATGGAACGAAAAGAATATCACAAAAGATATTGATGCTGTTATACTTGGCATGCATGCCCGCTTGGATAACCCTGAATTGATTAAAGCCCAAGAATTAGGAATTAAGATATTTTCGTATCCTGAATATTTATATGAACAATCGAAAGACAAAATCCGCATCGTTATTGGTGGAAGTCATGGTAAAACTACAATAACCTCAATGATTATTCATGTTTTTAATTATTTGAATATGGATTGCGATTATATGGTGGGCGCTCAATTGCAAGGTTTTGAAGTAATGGTAAAACTAACTCATACTGCAAAGTATATGATTATTGAAGGTGATGAATACCTCACTTCGCCTATCGACAGAAGACCTAAGTTTCATTTATACAAGCCTGATATAGCTTTAATTAGCGGTATTGCATGGGATCATATCAATGTTTTTCCTACGTTTGGAAACTATGTGGAGCAGTTTAATATTTTTGCCAATTTAATTACAGAAAATGGAAAGTTAATTTATTGCAATGAAGATATTGAAGTTGTGAATGTTGCAAATCAATGCCGAAACGATATTGTTAAATTCCCCTACTCTATTCCAACGCATACTATAAAAAATGGTATTACCTATATTTTGTATAACAATATAGAAATTCCGTTGCAAATATTTGGAAACCACAACTTAATGAACCTAAATGGAGCCAGATTGGTTTGCAATCAAATTGGGATTTCTGACGATGATTTTTATACAGCCATTCAATCGTTTCAAGGTGCTTCCAAACGCTTAGAATTGGTAAAAATGAATGATTTTACAGCTATTTACAAAGACTTTGCACACTCGCCTTCTAAACTCAAAGCTACCACTGCTGCTGTAAAAGCACAATTTCCTGACAGAAAATTAGTGGCATGTATGGAATTGCATACTTTTAGCAGCTTAACGCAAGAATTTTTATTGCATTATAAAGATTGTATGCAAAAAGCCGACGAAGCCATTGTTTATTTTAATCCTCATACTATTGCTCATAAAAAATTACCGCCAATTTCGGTAGAAGATGTAAAAAATGCTTTTAACAGAGACGATTTACAGGTTTATACCGATTCAGCATTGTTAATTAAGTATTTACAAAATACCGAATGGAATCAAAAAAATTTGTTGATGATGAGTTCGGGTAATTTTGATGGTATAAATTTCGATGAATTAGCAGATAGGCTAATTAAAATCTAAAGATGGTTTTTATTAGCTAATTTATCTAAATTTGCCAATAATAAACATTATAATAACTAAGAAACAATGAATATTACCAAAGTATTTAAAACGTTTTCCCGAAATTATTGGATGGCAAATACCATGGAGCTTTTCGAACGCTGGGCGTATTATGGAATGTTTGCTGTATTGGCTTTATATTTAACAGGCTCTAAAGATACGGGTGCATTGGGCTTTACGCAAATTCAAAAAGGGCATTTGATGGGAACAGTAACTTTTATTTTGTACTTTTTACCCGTTATTACTGGCTCTATTGCCGATAAATTTGGATACAAAAAAGTACTTTTTGTGGCTTATCTCATCCTTTCATCGGGTTATTTTTTGATGGGAATGGTAACATCTTACTCCTCAGTGTTTATAGTATTTCTTTTTGTAGCCATTGGTGCAGCCTTATTTAAACCCGTAA
>CAYTJB010000040.1:2186-2627 GCA_964437995.1 uncultured Bacteroides sp.
CTTTAACAAAAGTAATTGCTACTGTTTTCAAAAATATTTTTGAAGTAGTTAAAGACTTTAAGTTTGTAGTATTTATATTGATTATTATAGGCTTTTGGACAATGTATTGGCAACTCTTTTTTACGCTACCTACATTTATTGAACAATGGGTAGATACAAGCATCGTTTATAATAATATTGCCAACATCTCCCCTGCCCTTGCCTCCAAAATTGGTAATCCTGATGGAAGCATATCACCCGAAATGCTTATTAATATTGATGCTTTGTATATTATTTTGTTTCAAATTGTTGTTTCGTCTTTAGTAATGAAACTAAAGCCTTTAAACTCCATGATAAGTGGGATATTTGTTTGCTCTATTGGTTTAGCTTTGTGGTTTGTAACACAAAATGGTATGTATCTTTTCCTTTCTATTATGATTTTTTCTTTTGGCGAAATGGCAA
>CAYTJB010000040.1:2637-4967 GCA_964437995.1 uncultured Bacteroides sp.
TTCTTTTTTACCATTGGCAGGAGGCAATTTTTTTGCCGGTATTTTATCGGGAAACGTTTACACCAATATGTCCGATAAAATTACCTTATTAAAAACAGAAGTTGCTGCGAGAGGTTTGCAAATACCTGATATTTCCGATAGTTTTACCCAAAACGATTACATTAAGCAAGCTTCTCAATTAATGGGAATGAATAAGCATGAACTCACACAATATTTATGGAACACTTATCATCCCTCAAATATTTGGATGGTATTTTCGGGAATTGGAGTTTTTACGGCTATTATGTTATTTTTATACGATAGATTATTGTTGAAATCGAAATAGTTTTATAAATTTGTCGTAAAATTACTCAAATATCAATTATTATGAAAAAGCTTCTCCTTTCATTATCTTTTATATTATTAATCAACATTTTATACGCAACTATTGTTCCAATAGAAACCGCCAAAAAAGTAGCTTTAAATTTTTATACTGAAAAAATTAAAGAAATAAAGCCACAAATAAATGTAAAAGATATTTATATTAATAATACATACACTATTAGCGATAATAATATAGCAGTTTATTACATTTTAAATATTTCTGATTATGGATATATAGTAGTTTCAGCCGAAGATAACACTACTCCTATCTTAGCATATTCTTTTGAAAGCACTTACAATCCCAATAGCATAATTCCACCTTTTCAAATGTGGCTAAACGAATATAAAAATAGCATTTTAACTACTCGAAGAAATAATGTGTTAGCAAATAGAGAGATAAGAGAAAGGTGGGATCATCTTATTCAAAATATCTTTTCAAAAAGCACTCCAAAATCAATAGCTCCATTTGTAAAATCAAAATGGGATCAAGACGAAAATTACAATATAAAATGCCCTACCGATGCTGCCGGACCTGGCGGACATTGCGTAACAGGTTGTGTAGCAACTTGTCTTGGGCAATTAATGTATTATTACCGTTTCCCTGAACATGGAACTGGCTCTTATTCTTACAATCTTCCTGTTTATGGAAACCTTTCCGCTGATTATCAAAATACTTATTATAAATGGAATGCTATGTGCGATGCACCTACCAAACCCAATGCTGCCATTAGCGAATTGATTTATCATAGTGGCGTAGGTGTTGATATGCAATATAGTGCCAATAGTTCAGGAATGTATAACCATTCAGCAACTTACGTTTTAAAAACCTATTTCAAATACTCACCCGATGTTCGCTATGTGTTTCGCGATAGTACTAATTTAAGATGGGATAGTTTGATGATAGCACAATTAGATAAAAAAATGCCTTTGTACTATGCTGGTTGGTCAGTGCCAAATATTAACGGGCATGCTTTTGTTTGTGATGGTTATCAAGATACAACGTATTTTCATTTTAACTTTGGTTGGGGTGGTAACTCCGATGGTTATTTTTATGTAAATGCATTATCGCCTAATGGTAATAATTTTAATCTTGCTCAAGAATTAATTATAAATATTTATCCTGATACTGCACAATATACATATCCAACATATTGTAATGGTCAAAAAACATTAACAGCATTAGAAGGTAGCATAGAAGATGGTAGCGGTCCTGTAGCCAATTATCAGGTCAATAGCAATTGTTCGTGGTTAATAACTCCCATTGCTGATTCAATTTCGTCTCTCAGTTTTAATTTCAGTTTGTTAAAAACACAGAATAATCATGGAATTATTAACATCTATAACGGGACTAATGCATCGGCACCACTGCTGGGTAGCTATTCTGGAGATAATATTCCTGCATCACTCACAATAAACAAAAATCAAGCTTTTGTAAGTTTTATTTCGGATGCAGATACTGTAAAACAAGGTTTTTTTATCAATTACAAAGCCTCAACACCTAATTATTGTAGTGCTTACAAGGTTTTAACTGCAAATTCAGGAACATTTACAGATGGTAGCGAAAGTAAAAAATATAACTCAAATACTTATTGTAAATGGAATATTCTTCCAACTACAACTGCAGGAAGCATTACTTTGCATTTTAATAATTTTTCTACTGAAGCCAATAAAGATATTTTAAAAGTAAAACTTTCTTTTCCAGATACTATTTTAGCTACTTTTTCAGGAAATACTATTCCTCAAGATTTTACTATTTATGCAGAAGAAGCTATATTAGAATGGATTACCGATTACGAAAATGAATTTCAAGGCTGGGAAATCAGCTATACATCTTCGGGAGTTGGTATTAATAATATTGCGGGTATGGAAAGTATGCTTATTTATCCTAATCCTGTTGAAGAAATTTTAAATATTTCGATGAATATTACTAAAAAACAAAACATCGTATGTGAGCTATATTCAATGGA
>CAYTJB010000040.1:4977-8169 GCA_964437995.1 uncultured Bacteroides sp.
AGATTAGTTTACAGCCAAAATTGGGATAATCTTCAAGGGAAAACGAATAAGCTTCTTAATTTAACAAATATACAATCGGGTATTTACCTACTTCAATTAATTAATGATAAAAAAGAAGTTTCAAAGCATAAAATAATGGTAAAATGATTAATTCCACTAATCTCTTGCCTTAGGATTAAATAGAATATAACCAAGATTAAATACCAAAGAGAAAGGTTGATCCATACCTTGGTAATAATTAAAACTTAAACTTGCAGGTCCTATTGGGCTATGAAAAACCAAAGCCGAAGATGTCATAAAATAGCGTTTTTCAAATTTTTCGCCAAAAAAAGCTGTTAAATCAGCATTTTGAAGCATTTCTTTATATGGCTGGAAAATATATGCTTCTAATCTTAAATCAATATTTTTGGCTAACCCAATAATATCTTTAAAACCCATAGCAGCATACATATTCGACCTAAAGGGCGATAAAAACAATGTATATGAATCTGGAAATGGAGTAAATGCTGCTGAAGATAGCACACTTGCTGTGTAATTGTTAAATAGTTTTTGATTTGAATAAAACCCCTCAATTAAAAGACCAAATGTATTAAATCCAATTTTCTTAAAATGTTTATCGTAAATTAGCTTTGCTTGAAACCAACTTTGTCTTATTTCAAATAAATTTTTATTCAATGCTGTAGATCCTGGTATGTATTCTTCTACACCGTCAATATATTTAAATTTTAATTGAAAAAAACTTCCTGAATTAGCGTATTGTTTTTTATTAAGCGTATTGTATTCGTATATTAAGTTAATAGATTTAAAATTAAAGTTGGTTTGGTCTGCGGTATCGTTTCTCCCAAAAGTATTGTTTTGATAATAATCGCTCTTAGAAAGCGATTGAAAGAAACGTGCTTCATAACGTGCTTTATTACCTGCAGGAAATCCTAAAGCTATGGTTACGTACTTTTCGTTTTGAATAAGGTAAGATGGTGTTTTGTCTTCAAAAAAATAAGTTTTTGTTTTAAAAAAGTCCCATTGATGTATTGTAAATGCTGTTTCTATATATATAGGCATAGAGGAAGGATAATCAAATCTAATTTTTGCCATTGCCGAACTGTAAAACTTTCCCATGTAAGTATTGAGGATAAAACTTTTTGCAGTTTTACCAAATTGTTTAAATTGAAGTTGCACAAATGCTTCATTAACAGGATTTGATGAAATATTTCCACCAAATTCTGTAACAAAGTTTTTATCTTTTTTAATATCAAGGTGGAGGTTAAATTTTTTTGTGCTATCAATGTATAAAAGTTTAGGTGTAATATATTCTATTTTGTTATCAGCAAGCAATTTAAAATATTCAGTTTTTATTTTTTGTATTGGCAAATCCTTTGATTTATGAAACAGCAAGCGATTAATATATACTTTTTGGTTATTTGTTAATCCATCAATTAAAATGCTATCAACAACTAAAGCAGGTTTTTTATCGTTAAAAACTTTGCGTTTAATTTTTATACTATCAACAGAGATGCTGTCGGAAACAAATTGTCGTATTTCTTTAATTTTTCTGGAAGCTTCCACATATCCACTATCAATAAAAGCACGTGTATTACTAAAATCAACTACATCGGAACTTTCTACATTAGGTGAAATAAGTATTCCATTTCCACATATTACCGAATAATCTGTTTTTTCCATCAGCATATTTTGTAGCTGAGATATTATATCATCGGCATCGGGTTTTGGATAATTACCTGCTGCTTTGCTACCAATAATAATATCTGGATAAAAATCTTCGTACATTACATTTGATGGAAAATTATTGTACATTCCGCCATCAAATAGCAAAGTGCTATCTATTTTAATAGGTTTAAAATAAAAAGGAAATGTCATGGATGCTCTAATAGCTTTGCCAAGATCGCCTTTTTTTAAAACTACTTGTTTGCTGGTATATATATCGGAAGCTACACAGCGAAAAGGCACAAAAAGATTATCAAAATTGTTGTTTGCAATGGCATTGGCACTGGAAAAAATCTCAAGAAAAGCAAAATCCATTTGATAAGGAGAAATTATATTGGTTGGTAATTTAGGTTTGATTTTTATATTGTAATTAAACCTTAAATCAATCCATGATGCGTTTGGAGTTTCTTTTTTAAAGTAGTAAATATATTTTTTATCAATTGTTCCCGAAATCCAACTGGAAAATTCTTTACTTAAAAAGATTTGCTCCATCTCATCGGGCGAATAGCCTGCAGCATATAATCCTCCAATAATTGCTCCCATAGAAGTACCTGCAATGTAATCAATAGGTATTCCATTTTCCTCTAACGCTTTTATTACACCAATATGTGCTAAACCTTTAGCACCACCACCACTTAAAACAAGTCCAACTTTTTGAGCATTGGTACTTATTGTTAAAATACTGATAATTAATAATATAAAAAAATACCTTATTGTTTTCATTGAGGAAAATCAAGTTTTAGAAACTTGTGGCTAATTTAAACAAAAAAAGCTTTTGTTTTGCTAAAGAGAAAAGCTTTTTTGCAAAATTTATAAAATTAAGTCCTGTTATCTCAATCTATAACCAATGGCGTATTGTATATAATCTGCAGATTGTTTCCGATTGGTTAAAGTTGCCATTCCATAAAAGTTTTTTGTAAAATAATAGCGAAACCCTAAACGGGCGTACCAATAGTGTTGATTAAGATTGGTGTCGTAGAAATAAGTTCCTAACTGGGTAAGCAATCATTATTTATGTATGAGCAAGTCGTGCCCTAATGCCAAACCATAATAACTATTGTAAGTAGAGGAATATTTGGCATCATAAATTTCGCCTTGGCGTAATACATAATGAAAGTTTAGACTTAGTATGTTTTTACGACTTAAAAAACGATTCAAAGCATAATCGCTCGTAAATATAAAATAATATTTGTTTAATTCTTCGTTTACACCACGTGTAGCAATACCAATAGCAAAATCGTGTGCCCATTTTTTTTCGGTGTTGATGGTTTTATTTATGGGTTGTGGCTTATTATCATCAAAAATACGATAACCGAAATTTACACCATAATTAAGAATATTGATACCTAAATTGGGCAAATATAATGCACCATTTGAGCAATGAGAGAATCCTGCATTTAAACCTAAAGAAAACTGTTTGTTCAATTGGAAATCTAAATTTAATTTTAAATTGAAAAAGAAACTAAAATC
>CAYTJB010000040.1:8179-8963 GCA_964437995.1 uncultured Bacteroides sp.
TCGGTGCTAATCATAAAGTTTGTTGGGTCGGTTTCTTTGTCAAACTTATTGGTAGCATACGCAATACCAGCTCCCAGATGGGTATATAAATGCAAACGGCGATAACTAAACAACATAGGTTCCATAAACATGTTTGCACCCCACAAATCGCCGATTACAGCGTTTTGTGTATGAATATAGGTAAGTGAATAGCCAAATTTGGTAGCTTTAAATGGATTTTCCCATTCGCTTGTGCTGAATAGATTTTGATAAAGTTTTGCTTGAACAGCGAATGCATTGGCTTTTATGTTTTCGATTCGTTTTGAATGCGGAAGAAATTTACCGGTATTGATATTAATGCCTCCAAAATAAAACATTGGGCTTACTTCTTGCCCTTGTATATTAGCAATAATAGCAAAATTGGTAACTATAAAGAGTAATAATGTATTGATTTTTCTACGCATGTTTTTAAATAAATTATTGCGGTTTTTATACTTATAGACCTGTCAGATTTTTGTAAATTAATAGTTTGTAAAGATTAATTTTAAAACTAATCTATGTAATCAAATCTGACAGGTCTTAATTAAAGCGATTGCAAATTTTAGTTTTCTTTCTTTTTTCTTAAATTTATTAAAAATGTAAGGTTAAATACTAAGGATAAACCTGCGAAAAAGCCAATAGTAACTGAAATAGAATCAAATTTAGTTGTAAATAAACAAAATAGAAAGCTAACTGCAAAAGAAAACTGTCCGAGTACTAAAAATAGGGTTTTGTTTTTCATCTGTTAATCTCATTTATCTGTTAA
>CAYTJB010000040.1:8973-11813 GCA_964437995.1 uncultured Bacteroides sp.
AATTAATTAATCTTACAAATCATTTCATCATTTAAGTTTCTATTAGGTGTGATATGTTTAAAGGCAAGTATTTATTCCAACTTCTTTTTTGAAGGCAGAAAATTTTCGCCAGTTACCACATTTTTACCTGTTTTGCTTTCTAATTCTTTGCGTGCATTTTTAGCTACTGCACCACCTTTTTTACTGGCTTTGGCATTTTGTTGCAATCCTTTCGCTTCTTCTGTTTCGGCTATTTGCCTTGTCGAAAGTTCGGCAAGAGCTGTAAATATTAATTCTGCTTCGCTCATGTGGTCGCGAAGATTTTGCGTTTTAAGACCCTTTAAATCTTTATGTTTTTTTACTGTTAAGCCTGTCCATTCCTTATGAATAATATTGGTTAGCAAAGCAAATTCGTCCGATTTCGCTACACCGCTCTCTTTCCAATAATCAGTCAATTTGTTTCGGGTTTCCTGCCCAGTCATTCTTTGCTGAATCCATTTATCACTTCTGCCCAATCGTTGCCAATTTTCTCTTGCTCTATCTATACCTTGACTTGGATCGGCTATTTCTTGCATTCGTTCGTAACCTACTTTTGCGAGCCATTGCTTAAAAGGTTCTGCTTTTGGTGATGGAATTGATTGGATGATCCTTAATATATGTTCAACATTTCCACCTAAAGTCTTTCTTTTTTTACCTTCATGAGTAAGCATTTCTACATGGGGACAATTTGTCCCTATGTAGATACCCAACTCAACGTCTCTTTTCCTTAACTTCTTTAAATAGTCGGTAGAATTTACAGAATCAGTGAGGGCTTGCACAATATCTACAACACTAAAATACCATACTTCCATTTCACTATCGTAAAATCTACGAACTTGCTTGCTTTCAAATAATACTAAATTTTGATTAGCCATAGTTTTATTATTTATTCTCAATTATTGCAATTTCGTCATCAATTAATCCATAAAGATTGAAAACCATTTCTTCTAATTTTTTATTTCTATATCAGTTTCGGTTACAAATTGATTGAGAAGGACGCTGACTGCTGAAGAAAGCTGTCCGAATACTAAAAATAGATTTTTATTTTTCATTTTTGCTATGTTATTAATAATGCGAATCAAGGGTTAAAAATTAAGTAAATAAAAGCAGCAGCAATTTTAGCAAACACGTGAACAATAAGACCTTTAGTAGATCTCACTTTACTTGCTCTTTGAAAATCTGTTTTTTCGATCAACCAATTAAAGAAAGATTCAATGGGTTGACGTATTTTAGATACAGCAGTTGAGAATAAATCATTAGCCGCTTTATCAAACTGTTTTACTCTCTCTGATTGATTTTTAATACCTTTTACAGGAGTTAGCATTACAGCATTTTGATTAGATGCAATTTGCGAGAAAAAATCTTCATTATGATAAATTTTATCTCCAAAAAATGTTCTGTTTTCAAGATTACTCCAAGCCTGTTTAAACACATTAAGGTCGCTTTCAGAAGCAGGGGTAAGTAATAACTGTTCAGGAAAAGGCAAATGTCCTACACGACGGTGTGCTAAAGCATGAAGTTTAACACCATAATAATATATTCCTTTTGTAGAGCAATAACCCTTATCTGTGATTTCTGGTGCTACTTTTGCTGCACGTTTTCCAGAGCAAGTTATTATTGGCATTGAATCTAAAAGACTTATTTTGGAACAGCAGTCTTCAGGCTTAAATTCGGTAAGCAAAGGGCTAATCAAGTGGGTAAATGCTTCGGATAATCGATTGATTCTGTTGTTAAATGCTGCGTATGATGGTAATTTTGGAAACCATGAAAGCAAATAATCATTAGCAAAACTATGAATTTGCTTGCATTTAAAACGTTGTTCTTGATGAACTATGTAAAGGTAAATTGTCATTGCTTCTTGGTCTGTAAATTCAGGTTTATCATTATTGCTATATCTTTGACAACAATATTTTAAATCTTTTTCAAATTTTTCGCAGATATAAAAATAAATTTCTATTAATTTGCACTCTTTATTAATGGTAGTCATATCTTAGCCTGTTAAGTGAAACAAACAGCTAAGATATTGATTATCATTGAATTATAAAAATGTATTTTGCACAAGTTACTAACAATCAAATTGTTAGTAACTTTAACTGTTATTTATTTCAACCCTTGATTCGCATTAATACCTAAAAAACATTTCTGTCAGCTAATTACTGGCAGGGCAACTTACTCGATTATAGATTGGCTTTTAAATTCTATCTCTAATACTTTCAATTGTAGATTTTAATTCAAAATGAAATGTTTCAATATCATTGGGTTCATACATTATCGCTCGTATATGAGCCCTGTCAAAAAACAATTTTTGTTCAGTCTTTCTATTCTGAATTATAATTATTTCCTTACCAATTGCTGATGCATAACCTATTTCATAAAATACATTTTTATTTTCATGCGTTGTGTCTGCAATGATAAATTCACTTTCTTCAATTAATTTATAAATTGTATGAACTATTATATCATTGTCTTTGAAATCATCTGCCCTATAAATATCAATTTTCATGTTGTCAACAAGAAAAGGTTTTATGTTTTCAAAATAAAATTTTCCAATATCATTTTTATGGAAAGGCATTATCATAAATGCTTGATTTCTTTTAAAGGCTTTTTGATTGTCAATTCTTTTTAATATAAACCTTAATGGCTTTTCAGGAACTATTTCAACAACCTGATATAAGCTTACCCTATCAAATGTAAAATATATTCGTTGTCTGTTCTGATAATCTATAAAATATGTGTGAATACAGTCAATGTTGTCAAAAAAAGTAAGCCCTAAATCTTTCCGACCAAGATATCCTTCAATAAAGGTACTGTCAATTCTATTT
>CAYTJB010000040.1:11823-12127 GCA_964437995.1 uncultured Bacteroides sp.
ATTTTCACAAAATATGCTTTGATTTTGAATAGCCTTCAACCTATCAGATTCATTTACATACCAGCAATCAAGAACATCTGAAGGATTCACATAACCTGTTTTAATAAAAAGATGATATTCAGGTCTCTTTTTCATTTCCACATATTCTTCTTCGGGAATTGTAAATTCATTTCCCAAATCATTATTCCTGACTATAACTTGTTTTTTAGGATTTTCCATTGTGCCAAATTTAAAAGTTTACCTATAACATCAAAGTTGACAGGTCTGTCTGTCAGTTTTTAGTAAAGGACTTGTCAGCGTGCAT
>CAYTJB010000040.1:12137-15421 GCA_964437995.1 uncultured Bacteroides sp.
ACCTGACAGCGTCTTAGCAATCATTTTTTATTTAATCACTCCTAATTCTTTACCCACTTTGGTAAACGCAGCAATACATTTATCTAAATTTTCGCGGGTATGAGCCGCAGAAATTTGAACGCGGATACGTGCTTTGTCTTTTGGTACTACAGGGTAGTAGAACCCAATCACGTAAATACCTTCAACTAATAATCTGGCAGCCATTTCTTGTGATAGTTTTGCATCGTACAACATTACTGCAACAATAGCTGATTGTGTTGGTTTGCAGTCGAAACCTGCTTCTACCATTTTTTGGCTGTAATAGGCAGTATTTTCGTGCAATTTATCTTGCAGTTCGTTGGTTTCGCTCATCATTTCCACCATTTTTATGCCTGCAGCAGCTACCATTGGAGGAATAGAATTTGAAAATAAATAAGGACGCGAACGTTGACGAAGCATTTCAATAACTTCTTTTTTACCGGTGGTAAATCCACCAATAGCACCACCAAAGGCTTTGCCCAATGTACCGGTAATAATTTCGCATTTTCCTTTTAGGTTGTACAATTCGGTAACTCCTCTGCCGGTTTTTCCTACAACGCCTGCTGAATGCGATTCGTCAACCATAATCATAGCATCGTATTTATTGGCTAATTCGTATATTTTATCCAAAGGAGCTACATTGCCATCCATAGAGAAAACACCGTCAGTAACTATCAATCGGAAACGTTGAGCTTGTGCAGCTTTCAGTTGTTCTTCCAAATCGGTCATATTGGCATTTTCGTAACGATAACGTTGTGCTTTACACAAACGAACACCATCAATAATAGAAGCATGGTTTAACGAATCGGAGATAATAGCGTCTTCTTCGCCTAATAATGGTTCAAAAACACCGCCATTGGCATCGAAACAAGCTGCATACAAAATGGTATCTTCTGTGCCGAAAAATTCAGCAATTTTTTGTTCCAATTCTTTGTGCAAGTCCTGTGTTCCGCATATAAACCGCACGGATGACATGCCGTAACCACGACTGTCCAACGCATTTTTGGCTGCCTGTATTAATTTAGGATTGTTGGATAAGCCTAAATAATTGTTGGCACAAAAGTTTAATACTTCTTGTCCGCTATTTACTTTGATATTGGCTCCTTGTGGCGAAATAATAATGCGTTCGTTTTTGTACAAACCTGCATTTTTAATTTCTGTGATTTCTTTTTGAAGGTGTTCTTTAACTTTATCGTACATGATGTTTTATTTTAATATTGTTTACTGTTTGCAAAAATAATGAATTTATTTTTGAGCTGGTAATATTGTTTTTTTATTTTACATAGAAGCATGTATTTGTTTTTTTATTTTCACATTTTCTTTGCATTCAAAGACATAATAATATGAATTATACTCATTTTTTAGTCTAATGATTAAAATATAAGGATTTGGTAATTTAATATAGATTTTGTATCTTTGACGAAAAAAAAGTTATGAAATGTCCAAGATGTAATAATGAGCACAATGTCAAGAATGGCAAAGTATTAGATAGACAAAGATACAAATGTAAAAGTTGTGGTTTGAATTATAGTGTTGAAAGAAGAAGTAATGATAAAGATTTAACATTAAAAAGATTTGCACTTTCGATGTATTTAGAAGGTTTAGGATTTCGTTCTATAGGTAGATTGTTGAAAGTTAGTCATGTTTCGGTTATGAATTGGATAAAATTATATGGACAATCCATAAAAGAGATAAGGAATGATAAACCAGTGGAAATAGCAGAAATGGATGAAATCCATACTTATGTTGGTAGAAAAAAAACTACAGATGGATTTGGACTTGTGTTGATAGAAAAGGAAAAGAGTTTGTTATTTCGTTATTGGGGATAGAGGAAATAAAAGTTGTTCGGAGATATGGCAAAAAACAAAAGATAAAGTAGGACAAGTAAAATCAGATTATTGGAAGCCGTATGAAATCATAATCCCAAAACAATTACTTGAACAGACAAAGAAAGAAACATATACAGTGGAAAGTTATAATGGATTATTAATTAAAAAAATAACTAAAATTCAAAACCATGAAAGAAAAGAATATCAAAAATAGTATAATACATAGAAGTTATTGCTGTAATATTAATAATATTAGCAATTTTGATATTGGTTTGCCCATCGTCGATTACATGCCTTAAAATAGATGATCGTTTGACTATATTTGTATCAATAATTTCTTTTACAGGGGCTTTTATCCTTTACAAAGGAATTACTTTACAAAGTATAAATTTAAATGAATACAGGAAAGAGATGGCAGAACGTCAATTAGATAAATTTATTGAAAGAATGGGATTTATTAAAAAGGAAAATAATCAAGATTCAAAATATAAATTTGATTTATTACAAGGCAGTAATGTACTCGGACGTAGAGATGAAATAGAGGCTAAAGTGAGAGAATGGAAAGAAATTATGAAAGGAAGTAATTTAAAATCCTTTGATAAATACTTTTTTTGTTTAGAACAAGCAATTAGTATTATAAATAATAGATTAGAAGGAAGTGAAACATACCGATATTATTTGTATACATATTTATCAAAAAAATATCAAATTTTTATAGCATTATTTACAAAATGTTTTAGAGGAGAAAAACTATTCAAACTTTATTCAGATAATTCTATTTTTATAGATTTAACTTTTAAAGATTATGAAAAAATATTGAATATATCACAAAATGGAATTGTTTTTGAAGATATAATTTTTAAAAAATGCAAATATCAATTTGGAAACGGAATTTTTGAATAAAAAACAGACAAGCATAAATCCACCAACTTTAAAAATAATTCATTAAAAAATATTCTAAATTGAAATAAAAAAGCCCCAAATATATCGAGGCTTTCATCTTTAATAAGCAATAAACAATTATTTGTATTCTGCAATAATAGCTTTCACACCATTGGGAGAAACACGTCCGGAAACCTTTTCGCCACATACCGAAATAGGAAACTTGCTTGTGGGTATTTTTTTATTAATAATTGCACTATTACCTAAATTAAAAATTAACTTTGCTGTTGCAAAACAATACCAATACAAGCAATTAAATAAAAGTATGTAGTATATTTGCCTAAATGTCAAACAAAATGAATAAAATTGTTACTGATAGAATAGAAGAGTTAAAACGACTTTGTAATACTTACAATGTTAAGTCAATGTATGTATTTGGTTCTGTATGTACAACTCAGTTTAACGACAATACTGATATTGATATTTTAATATCTTTCGATAATCTTTCGATAGACCAATACACTGATAATTATTTTGATTTACATTACAAACTTC
>CAYTJB010000040.1:15431-16887 GCA_964437995.1 uncultured Bacteroides sp.
ATTTGGGCGAAATATCGACCTCTTGACCGATAAATCTCTTTCAAATCCCTATTTTATTAAAGCAATAGAACAAACCAAACAATTGATTTATGTAGCTTGAAATTCAAAAATATTTGTATGATATTCAATCATCTGTTGATTCAATTGATGAATATTTGGTGGTGGTTGTTTTTTTACACACTTTATCGAAAAATATATTATTTTTGTATAAAAATACTTTTATGATGACAAATACAGCTTTATATACTAAAATTTCGACACTACCAGTGCCGATTCAAAATGAAGTTTATGATTTTGTTGAGTTTCTTATTCAAAAGCAGCGTACACAAAAAGACAAAATACACCCAAAAGCCGGTTGCATGAAAGGAATTTTTCAAATGACTGCTGATTTTAACGAACCATTAGCTGATTTTAAAGATTATATGAAATTAGAATCCTTTTAGATACGCAAGCGTTTATATGGTTTGTTGAGAACGACACACAACTTCCAAATAATATTAAGAAAGACCTTGAAAATACTGATAATTCTATTATTGTGAGCATTGCTTCGTTATGGGAAATGACAATTAAAATGACACTTGGCAAGCTTCATCTTAGTTGTGATATAAAAGAAATGACAGAAAAAATTTACAATAATGGATTTGAGATATTACCAATACTTCCTGAGCATATTATTAAACTCAGTACATTGGAGTATTTACACAGAGACCCTTTTGATAGGATAATTATTGCTCAAGGATTAACAGAAAATATGCTCATTGTTAGTTCAGATAAAATATTTGATGATTACGGTATAAAAAGAAAATGGAAATAGCACCCCAAGGTTGCTAAAAAAGATGTACAAGCTTAAACTTATTCTTTTAAAAAACCGCCGCTTCAATCAGAAACGGCGGCTTTTTATTTTTATAAGTTCTGTAGATCCTGTCCCGAAAAGCTGGAAACATACTATTAATAGCACAATAAAAACCTCTTGATAATGAAGCCTCATAGAGGTGTCCTGTTTTTTGGATATAAATGTTAATAAGTTTTTTAATACAATCTGTTTATTTTTAGTAGTTTTGTTATCTAATAGGGAAATAAACGCAATGAGTTGTATTTATATTGATATTAATAGCAAGACAATTTAATAGGTACAAATGTGAATTTTAATAAATTTATTGAATAATAAGATAAACAGATATAACTTAACTAAAATTATCAGATTATGAAAACATTAAAAATTATTGCTATAGCTTTGTTAATAATAAGTTTAAGTTCATTTAAATTAAACAATAATGAAGATATAGTTGCTTCTTTTGAGAATCTTTTAAAAAATCATTTTGATTCATATAGTTCAAATCCACGTGAAAGTGTTTCAGAATTAGGTGGTGGCTGGGTTAAAAAACATTACAAATTAAGCGGCGGATATAAATATGATGTACAGCAAACTAATTCATTAGTAACTCCATATACAGGT
>CAYTJB010000041.1:0-4089 GCA_964437995.1 uncultured Bacteroides sp.
TACCCTCAATTTTAAAGAACTTTATGTAAATGGAACTACTAAATTAAAAGTTGCTATTGGTAATATTGGTACTACTAATTTAGTTGTATCAGGTGTTACTGTTGCAGCTCCATTTAGCTGTAGCTACACAGGAAATATTTTGCCTGGTGCATCAGATACAGCTACTATTGTTGTTACTGCTACTACAGCTGGTGTTTTTAATCAAAACTTAACGATAAACAACAATGGTACAGGAACTAATGTAATTGCTTTAACAGATACTGTGTTAGCATTATTACCTAATCTTTACGAAACATTTGAAAGTACTCCTGTTAATACAATTCCTGCACACTGGAACAAATTAAAAAGTAAAGATCCATATCAAGTTGTAAATGATATTAAAGTTATGAGTTCTTCGTATGATGCTCATTCCGTGCCTAATGTTGTTAAATTTTATAACAATACCGATTCTATTTCTCCTTTAATGTTGATTACTCCTGGACTTACTAATTTTGCTAATGATTCGTTAAAATTTTGGGCTTCAAAAACATGGGGAAACACCAATACTATACAATTAATAGTTGGTTTAATGGACGACCCTTATGATGCAGCTTCTTTTGTACCAAAAGATACAATTACACTTGCCGATTCAATGATGCAATATGCAATGGCTTTTAATGCAAGTAATACAAAACCGTATATTGCTTTCAAACACGGACAAAATAAGCCAAGCCAAAGTATATGGTTAGACGATGTTTCGTGGCAAGGAAGTGTTGCAACTGTTCCAAGTCCAGCTGCTGTGGTTGCTCCATTAAATAGTGCTATTAATGTTATTGCCAAACCTATTTTAAAATGGACTTCAACCGGAGGTAATCCAACAGGCTATCGTTTGAGCATGGGAACTAATAATCCTCCATCAAACCTTATTAATAATATTGATTTAGGAAACGTTACTTCTTATACCATTACAACTCCTTTAACTTTTAACACTAACTATTATTGGAAAATAACTCCTTACAATGCCTCTGGCGATGCTGTGAGCTGCCCTGTTTGGAGCTTTACAACAATGGCTGATCCTACAATTACTTCTTTGCCATGGACAGAAGGTTTTGAAAGTGTAACTCCAAGTGCAAACAATGCTGATGTTCCTTTAGGTTGGAGTGTTCAAAACGGAGGAATGCAATCTTCTTATTGGGATATAATTGTAAATAATGTTAATGCTCCAAACAATGCACATACAGGACAAAAAGCTATGAATATTATGTTTAGTATGTTAGGCTCAAATAATGATTGGCTATTTACACCTCCCGTACATTTAACAGGTGGTACCACTTACGATTTTAGCTTCTGGTACAAAGCACCTATTTATGTTGAAAGCGGCGATACTTCTTCTGAGAAAATGGTTGTATATATGGGAACTGATGCCGATTCAAATACAATGACAGGTACTCCTCTATTCCAAAATGAATTTATGCGTTTCCCTAATTATGTTCAACATACCAAAACAATTACACCTGCTACTACTGGCAATTATACATTTGGATTCCATTCTTATAGCGATGCTCTTCAATGGATTACTTTTGTTGATGATGTTAAAATTGAAATCTCAACTGGAATTAAAGAAAATGCGAAAAATGAATTTACAGTGTATCCTAATCCATCAAACGGAGAGATTATAATTAAGTTAAGTGATAACAATAACGAAACCAATGTAATAACAATTCATAATTTATTAGGACAAGAAATATATCGTACTACTACTACCAAACAGTTCAACTATGTGAATTTATCGCAAGTTGAAAAAGGTATTTATTTAGTTAAAATAGCTAACAAAAATACCGATACTGTAAAGAAACTCATCATTAAATAATTTCATGATGTTTTTATGCCCAAATGAGAAAGCTCTGCTATTTAGTGGAGCTTTTTTTACTAAAATTTATATCGTATTCAAAAAATCTTTAAATTAATTATAAAAATGAAAAATAAAATCTTGACTTACCCATTGATGGGAGCGTTGTTTATGCTTTCTTTAGCATTGAAAACCAATGCACAAAACTACCATATTAGTTTTGTGGGAACGGGAGTAGTTACTACAATAGACAGCGTTAAAGTTGAAAATCTTACACAAGGAACAAGTGTAAAATTAAATGCTGGCGACACTTTGCAATTAACGGTATCCACTGGTATTAACGATTTGAATGTAAATGATGAAAAAATGCAAGTTTATCCTAACCCAATGCAAGGGCAAACGGAATTATCATTTTATGCAAAACAAGCAGGTAATGCTCAAGTGATAATTTATGATATTTCAGGCAAAAAAGTGCTTTATGCTAATGATAAAATTTCGCAAGGTATTCAAAAATATAAGCTAATTAGCTTAAAACAAGGAATGTATTTTGTTAGTATTAGCGGGAATGGCTATTTTTACACAACTAAACTAATAAGTTTAAGCACTACTCAAGGCGAAGCAAAAATTGAATATCTTGGTAATCAAAAGCAAGAAGAAGTTGTTATTGCTAAATTAAAAAGTACAAAGGCAACAGCAAGTATGGCTTATGCAACGGGAAATATTCTTCGTTTTATAGGATTTTCTGGTATTTACAGTGCTGTAATAAACGATGTGCCAACTTCCAGTAAAACCATTACATTTACTTTTACAACGCTACCAACAATTACAACATCTTCTGTTTCTTCAATAACAAGCACCACTGCCATAAGTGGAGGAAATGTAATTTCTGATGGTGGATATACAGTAACAGCAAGAGGCGTATGCTACGACACGCTTGCAAATCCTACAACTGCTAACAATATCATAGCAAGTGGAAGCGGAATAGGTTCTTTTACTGCAAACATAACGGGTTTAACCCCCAATACTTCTTATTATGTAAGAGCTTATGCAACCAATAGTATTGGCACAGCCTATGGACAGCAAATAGCGTATAATACAATTACAGCAAAGAAAGAATTATTTAACCAAATGCTAACATGGATGTGTGGAAGCTTTAGCAGTCATAACCATGCCGACACTACCGTTAACCAATATATTGTAGATGTTAGGTTAAAAATGGCTCAAATATGGAGTAATCGCAATGTTGGCGAAAATATTTATTGGTTATACGTAGAACAAGCGTATGCAAGTGATACGAATGCTCCATATCGCCAACGAATTTATAAAGTAATGATGGATACAGCAGGCAATATTTACGATGAAATATATGCGATACCGAGTCCTTCAACTTATTTGCATGGCTACAATAATCCCAGTGTATTTAATAGCTTAAACGCATCAAATCTTACCATTAAAATTGGTTGTAATGTTGCATTTACATGGAATGTTGCAGGGCAATATTATGTAGGAAGCACAACAGGACATACTTGTTTGGCTGCTGGTGTTCCTGGTGTTTCGTATATTACTTCCGATGCTACTATCCATCAAACTTATATGACAAGTTGGGATAGAGGGTATAGTGCTTCAGGATTGTGGGTAATGGGTCCCGATTGGCCCTATATTTTTGATAAAGTTGCTACTTATCCTTTTGCAGCAAGTAAATAAAATAGATGTCTATTCCTAAAAAAGCGGCTCAAATCTTGAACCGCTTTTTTATTAAAACAACTATTATCGCAAAATACGCTATGAATTATAACTCCCATTTCTCTTCTAAATCCCAATTAGCTCTTATTGTGATTTTTGTGGGATAATAAATTGCTTTCTCGGGTTGGATTTTTCGTAAATAATTTCCCGTATCCCACCTTTTGTTTTTATTTACATCAACAATAGTTTTAATAAGGTAAGTGGCAGGTGCTAAATTTTTGAAAATCAATTTAGTATTGTTATCAATAAATCTTTGCTCCAAAACTTCTTCTCTTTCGGTAAGCAGTTGGATAATGTATAAATTACTTGTGTCTTTGATATTTACATTAAGAATAAAACTTCCTATGTCCTCAATCGTATTTGTTTTAAAACTATAAACCAAGCTATCATTAGTTTGTCCAAAAATATCAGTTAACAAGTTTTCTTTTAAAATTAATTTATATTCCTGACCCTGTTTTAATTCTTTTTTAATCAAAAACTTTCGATGAACAATATCGGTACTAAAAGCATACGTATTT
>CAYTJB010000041.1:4099-16436 GCA_964437995.1 uncultured Bacteroides sp.
CCACAGAATCGTGCTGCAATATTGGATTTGGAAATTCAAAACTAATTTTTTTATAAAAATCAAATATTTGCGAAAGATTACTTTTAGGAAAAATTTTAGATATTGTATTTATGGGTATTTTTGCAGCTTTTTTCTTTGCACGAACATCAGAAGTGTCAATTATTTGGGCTTTTGTGGTTCTTTGTTTTAACCAAAAATTCAGCGTGTCAATAAATTGATTGTTATCATTGAGAATTAAATTCAGAGAATCTATTTCGGGTTTTAAAATCCAATAAATGAGTGTATCTTTAGTTGTGTTCCATTCTTCCACTTTCCACTTATCGTCTTCAAATTTATTTAATACATTGATGTTTAAATCTCTTACAGGATAGCGAAAAGCAAACTGAACTTGCCCTTTTTTGATAAACTCTGCCCTTAAAATCCGTTGTGTAGAATCAATTTCTAAAAAAGTTTGCAAATCATTTAATGGCAGTTGCTTAGCAATATTTGATTTCGTTTTTAAACTATCTTTTTGCAAACTGTCATTTAGCGTAGAGTCTATCTTAATAATTGGTTTATGTTGTGGAACAACAAGAGAATCGGCAAAAGCAATTTTTTCGGTAGGTAGGTCAAATTTAAAATTATTATTTACATCTTTTAATGCAAACATTTTATACGGAATATTTCTCAAATTATTCAGTGTATAAATACCATTTTCGCGTGTCTTTGCTAAATAATAAGGTTTTTCTTTACACGGCACTGAATCATACATTTGATCGTATAACATTACATAAAAATCTTTTTCGGGTTTTTGTGTAAACGCATCTACAACTTTCCCCGTAATAGTCATAGAATCAACAATATTACCTGTCGAAAAAACGTACTCAAAAGCCGATAAAGCATTGCCTTCTGTTAAATCAGTAATAGCATCGCCAAAAAAGATAGTATAAGTAGTATTTTCTTTTAATTTTTCTTTCAATTCAATTACTAAAGTTTTTCCTTTAGTACTAATATCAGGTATTTCATTAAACGGAGGCGAAATAAGCATTTGATTTTTTAAATCTTTAAGTACAATAAATTCATCAAAAAGTATTTCAATTTTATCTTTGTTGAATTGAAGCGAATAATTTGCAGGTGTACTTTTAATAGGTTTAGGCGGCGTTGTATCTCTTGGGCCACCCGATGGATTAACAATATTGGCACAAGATGCTAACAATAGGATTATTACAGCATAAATACTTATATAAGTGGTAGATATGTTATGTATTTTGTTCAATTTCTAAAATATTAATTTAAGTACAAAGATGCGATTTTTTTATTTATATTTTGCATTCTTAATTTTATTTCCTTTCCATCCGTGTGGAATTCCATAAGCATACACAATTTGTAATTTCTTCGATTTTGAAATATTACAGGGATTATTACCTAAATCTCCTTCGGGAATTGGAACATTCAAATCTTTAAAATACTGTACCCAAATCGGAAAAATTTGTTTGGTATCAGGGTCTTTAAAAGTCATTGGAAATATTGGGAATACTGGTTTCTCGTTATTAGCTTTTCTAAAAATATCGTAAATTAATTCAGAACAGTAATAATTATTGTTGGTAACACAAAAAACATCATCGTAAGGACGCCCCACCAATTTAAAAGCTTCTTTAATTGCTTGCGTAATTAAATAACGATACTGCGGTTTTAATCTACCAACCAATACTTTAGGCATATTATTTTTGTCATGGCTCTTAGCAAGAAATATATCTATTGGCGTAATACTTACTCCTTTTGAAATTGCTTCAATTACAATAATTTCTCCTTTTTCATTTTTCGCAGCTATAGCTACATGCGAAAACTTAGCTCCTTTGTATCCTGTAGTAACTTTTTCCACTGCATCGCAAAAATCGCCACAATCCAAATCCTGAAAAAGAATATCTCCTTCTTCGGGAATAAAATTAGTTGATTGACAAATAGCAATATTTGAGTTAGTTGCAATAAAAAAGAAGAAAAGAATCAATATTTTTTTTACCATTTGTTCCAGTATATATTTTCTGTTTTGTATTTATTTTTTGGCTGGTCTTTTCCTAATCAAATTTGTTCTTTTTGGAAATCGGATAATTCATAAGTACCAGAAACTATTTTTGTTTCAATAATTGTTTTTATAGCCTCCAAAAAAGATTTGTCATCTATCAGGAATATTTTTTCGACTAATTTATACCGAAATGAAATATGTAGTAGTCTCCTAAAATTTCGGGACTATTACTCTTGGAACTACAACATCTTTCTGATCGGCATTATACCTTAAATTTATTTGGATTAATTTATAATTCAATTTGGTATTATTTCTAAGTTCTAACGTACTCATCATATATTTTTTATTGAAACAAAAGTACAAAAAAATCAATCATTTCTTATTTTATGTGGAAATTTATAAAAAAGGAAGATTCAAGTTACAAATGCAAAAAGTCATAATTAATTTCATACAAATTCATTTATAGCCTTTAGTTTTGTATTTTTGTAGGCTAATTTCATACAATAGATGAGAAAAAAAGTTGATTTTTTAGTTATTGGTTCGGGTATTGCTGGCTTAAGCTTTGCGTTGAAAGTGGCTGATTATGGTAAAGTGTGCATTATTACTAAATCCAAAGCCGAAGAAGGTTCTACCAAATATGCTCAAGGTGGCATTGCTGCCGTAATGTACACACCCGATACCTACGAAAAACACATAAAAGATACTATGATTGCCGGCGATGAGCTGTCCGATGAAAAAATTGTAAGAATTACCATTACCGAATCTACCGATAGGGTAAAAGAATTGATAGAATGGGGTGCCAATTTCGATAAAAATGCTGCTGGAATGTACGATTTGGCTAAGGAAGGCGGACATTCCGAATTTAGAGTTCTGCATCACAAAGACAATACAGGCAATGAAATCGAAAGAGCTTTATTGAATAGTATTGCCAATCATCCCAATATCGAAATGCTGGAAAACTGCTTTACAGTTGATATTATTACACAACACCATTTAGGAATTGAGGTAAACCGCCGAACATCAGATACTCGCTGTTACGGAGCTTATGTATTAAATGAAGATAGTCATGAAATAGACACGTACTTATCAAAAGTAACTTTAATTGCAACGGGTGGTAATGGGAATGTATATAATACCACTACTAATCCTGCCATTTCTACAGGTGATGGAATAGCAATGGTTTATAGAGCCAAAGGTAAGGTCGAAAACATGGAATTTATTCAGTTTCACCCAACATCATTGTACAATCCCAATGAAAAACCTAGTTTTTTGATTACCGAGGCAATGAGAGGTTTTGGAGCTATCCTCAAAACCCATGATGGCAAGGAGTTTATGCAAAAATATGATGAAAGAGGCTCATTAGCTTCACGCGATATTGTTGCCAGAGCTATTGATAGCGAAATGAAAATTAATGGTTGGGATTATGTTTATTTAGATGCCCGTCATTTAGACAAACGAAATTTAATTGAAAACTTTCCAACTATTTATGCCAAATGCCTGAGTATCGGCATTGATATTACCCGCGATATGATACCCGTAGTGCCGGCAGCCCATTACAACTGTGGTGGTATTAAGGTTGACGAATGGGCAAAAAGTTCTATTATCAATCTGTACGCTTCCGGCGAATGTGCTTCTACCGGATTGCATGGAGCAAACCGACTTGCTTCCAATTCTTTACTCGAATCACTTGTTTTTTCGCATAGAGCAAGTGTAGATGCATTAAAAAAAGTCAATGATATTAATTATTGCGATGATATTCCCGATTGGAATGCAGAAGGAATGGTACTAAACGAAGAAATGGTACTCATAACACAATCATTGAAAGAACTACAATTAATTATGTCGAATTATGTAGGTATTGTAAGGTCGGATTTACGTTTGAAAAGAGCTTTCGACAGATTAGAAATATTATATAGCGAAACCGAAGATTTGTACGATAAATCTATCTTAACTACCAAGCTATGCGAACTAAGAAATTTGATAAATATTGGTTATCTTATTATTAAAATGGCAATGGAACGCAAGGAAAGTATTGGATTGCATTATTCAATAGATTATCCGAGAGTTAGGGATTAGTTATTGGTTAATGGGAAAATAGTTATTGGTTATTGAAAAAATTTTCGTTTAGGCAAGAATTGGAACACAGATAATGTTAATTTTACCTAATGCGAGAGCAAAACTTGAATACTACTAATAAACTTAATATTATGACATTAACGATATCAATAATTTAATAAAAATATAAACATATGAAAACAAATAGATTATTTATCGTTATTAGTTTTCTTTTATTATGTAAAGCAACAATTTCTCAGGAATATATCTGCACTTCAGATAATGGAAATTTTTATGTAGTAACAGCCAAAGGAAGTCTGAATCTGAGAGAAAGTTCTGAAAAAGATTCAAAAATACTGGCATCGATTCCTGAAGGTGAAATTATTTATTGTTGTGGCGACACAAAATATATGTGGTTAAATACATTTTACAAAGGCAAAGAAGGTGCTGTATCTGCTAATTATCTGAGACTTTACGAATACCAGCCTCATATATTGCTTCCAGAACTGGGAAAGCATCTGGTTTCGGAAGTTAAACAAGGTGACGAATATATTGGAATATACAGAAACGAAAAAGATGAAGAAAGTTTTTACCTTAAAAAAGTAATTATTAAATACAAAAAAGAACAAGCTATGTGGGATGGAGCAAAAGATTCTTCCTTTATTAAGCTTATTTTTGAGGATAAAAAACCATTATTTTTATTTAAAGGTATACCTATAAAGAACTTAAGTGAAAAGGTTTATGGTAAATATTTCGGACATAAGTTTGTATTTCCGGGTGAATTTATTCCAGTGAAATTAGGTGAAAAATATTCCAGTATCTACGCTTTGGGTAATGTAATTACAAACGAACAAAAAGATAAGGGACAGATTTTCAAAACCATCAAGAACTACGAAGTAAGAAATCAATATTATTCAAACGAAACAATAAATGATTATTTAATTTTTAAAGATAATTATATTTATTATTATGGTGATAATTTTATAATTAGCAGACATTTGATTTGGGCAGGCGATTTAGATAAAGATCAGAAAATTGATTATTTATTTTGGTTGGCATCAGATAAAGGGGCTTGTATGGGTATATCATTTCATTTGTCATCATGGGCAGAAAAAGGAAATATATGCAGACAAGTCAGTTATCAAGGTTATTGCGGCGATTAATTTGAATTCAATCAAAGAAAATTAATCAGGCAACATCAACCTTATTTTAAAAATTCAATGGATTGATTATCAGTTACGGGTAAATGGATTTTTACATCAAAGCAATGGGTGCTAAAATTGGTAACGATGCCAAAAATATTTGGTAATTTTGTCATTCCGAGCAATAGCGAGGAATCTCATATAATAGGATGAGATGCTTCCTTTGTCAAGATGACAAAAAAAACGACATGACATATTTAATTCATTACATAAATTAAAACACAAATCTTTATAATTAAGCAATGTATAGAAAACTGATTATTTGCATTTTAGCTCTTTTGCCAATTTTTTCTTTGGCACAAAAAAGCAAACCCGACTCACTTTCTGTCTTTTATACAGAAGAAAAAATTAATATTGACGGGCATTTCAACGAAGTATCGTGGCAAAATGCAACACGAATAAGCAATTTTACACAACGCGAACCCGAAGAAGGCAAAGCCGTAAGTGAACGTACTTATGCAGCCATGTTATACAATAAAAATACACTTTACATTGGTTTATGGGGCTACGATTCGCATCCCGAAAAGATGTTGGCAAAAGATATGGCTCGCGATGGCAGATGGGGCACTTCTGATAATTTTCAAATAAATATCAGCACTTTTAATGATAATCGCAATTCTTTTCTTTTTGTAGTAACACCCAGCGGATTAAGAGGCGATGCATTGATTACCGATGAAGGAACTGGTTTTAACGAGGATTGGAACGGCGTATGGGACGTTGCCGTGCAACGCAATGATAGCGGTTGGTTTGCCGAAATTGTTATTCCTTTCTCCACCTTGAAATTTCCAGATGACAGCTCTCAATTATGTGGTTTGAATATTGAAAGAAACATTCCCTACAAAAAAGAACAAGCTTCATGGCAAGGATGGTCGCGGAATTACTCTGTCTTTAAAATATCGCAAGGCGGAACTTTAGTTGGTTTAGAAAACATAAAAGGAAATCAAAATATTGAATTAAAACCATTTATAACAACAGGTATTCAGAAACAAATGAATAACGGCACAGATAAAACCTTAAAAATTGGTGGTGATGTCAATATCAGTTTTACACCCACTACCAAGCTTAACTTAACTGCAAATACTGATTTTTCGCAAGTAGAATCAGATAGAGCACCCATTAATCTTACCCGTTTCTCGGTATATATGCCCGAAAAGCGAGCATTTTTTATCGAAAACAAGGATTTGTTTGAATTTAACATGATGGGAGGCTTATATACCTTTTACAGCAGGCGTATTGGAATAAACAATGGAGAGCAAATACCTATTATTGGAGGTGTAAAATTAACAGGTAAAGAAAAGAAAACCAATTTTGGGATTATTTCGATGCAAACAAGCTCTAAAGATGGTATTCCTTCTGTAAATTATTCGGTAATAAGGGTTAAACAAGATATTTCTAATCAATCCAATGTTGGGTTTATTACAACTGCCAAAAATGAAAAAGGGCATTACAATTACATGTATGGTGTTGATTTGAATTACGCCACTTCTAAGTTATTTAAAAACAAGAATTTACAAATGGGAGCATCTATTGCCCAAACTCAAACTAAAGATGGAGATAATAAGAAAAATTTTGCTCACGAAATTTATTTAATGTATCCTAACGATTTTATTAGTGCTGCTTTCTTTAAGAGTGGTGTACAAAGAGGCTTCAACCCTGAAATTGGCTTTAAACAACGCGAAAATTATAATTTGTACAATACTTTCATAGAAATAAAGCCCCGCCCGAAATTTATACCATGGGTTAAGCAATTGTTTTTTAAACCTATTGATATTGCTTATTTTTTCTCAGATGACAACAAAACATTGGAAAGTGCTCAATATATTGTAAAACTATTAGGTGTAACCACCCAAAGTGGAGAAACTACCATGTTTAATTTTATAAAAACCTTTGAAAACCTAACTTCTGACTTTAATATTTATGATACCATCAATATTCCCAAAGGAGAATATTGGTACAATCATTACCAAATCAATTTTTCAACTTACCAAAGCAGAAGGTTTTATGTATCAACCTATTTGGGATTAGGTAATTTTTTTGCAGGAACAAAAACCGAAACCTACATCAATGTTTGTTGGTATCCAAATAAACATTTTAACATTACCGCCGATTGGACTCGCAATGATATACGTTTACCACAAGGAAATTTTATTACCAACGATATTGGTAGCCGTATTGAATATGCTTTTACACCTAAGTTTAACAACAGTATTTACGGGCAATGGAACACCGATTCCAAAGAAATTTTGTTGAATTACCGTATCAATTGGATACCAAAAGTTGGCAGTGATTTTTATTTTGTGGTAAACCAAAGAATTAATACACAAGGAAATAAAATTGAATTTGGCGATTTTACGCTACTTGCTAAATTTATCTGGCGAATTGTAGTTTAAGTTTGTATTTTTTTTACTGCCTTAATTATTAATAATACCAATTATTACAATATTACTTCTACAAATACTAAAAATATTTCTAAAAAACCTTCGTTATCTATTTTTATTTCTATCTTTATACCCATAAAAGATTTTTATTTTGGACATATACGCACGAAAAAAACGATGGAAGTGGATACTGTTCCTGTCTGCTTTAATAATAGTAGCTATATCATTATGGTACACCAATACTTTGGTAAAAAAAATTGCCAAAGACGAGCGGAATAAGGTAAAAATTTGGGCTGAAGCTATCCAACGAAAAGCCAATTTGGTTAATTATACCAATGTTTTCTTTGAAAAAATTAGAAAAGAAGAACGCAAAAAAGTAGAATTATGGGCTGAAGCCTATAAAAACTTAATGAATTCAGGTATTGAAAAAGACGTATCTCTTTCGTTAAAAATTGTTTCTGAAAACACAAATATCCCTGTAATTATTACAGATGCAAATTACAATACGCAATATTTTCGCAATACTGATTTTAAAACAGACACCGTAAAAGTTCTTCGCGGTGCTTTATTAGAAGAATATTCACAATTTGAACCTATTAAGCATAGTGAGCACAATATTTCAATTTATTTATTTTACAAAGAATCAAAGCTTTATACAGAATTAAGATCTGTTTTGGACGATTTAACCAATTCTTTTTTCTCCGAAGTGGTTAACAATTCCTTATCTGTTCCGGTAATTGTTGTGGATAGCACAAAGCAGCATTTAATTGAATTTGGTAATATCAATGAAAATTTAAAAGATTCCACAGTTTTGCAAAATGCACTACATACAATGGAAATCGAAAATATACCTATTGAAGTAGAAATAGCTGGTATTGGTAAAAATTTTATTTACTATGAAAATTCTTTTTTATTAACACAATTAAAGTATTATCCTTATATTCAGTTTATTATAATTGGTTTGTTTTTGCTTATTTCTTATTTCTTATTCAGTATTTCTCGAAAATCGGAGCAAAATCAGGTATGGCTTGGAATGTCGAAAGAAACGGCTCACCAATTAGGAACACCATTATCATCGTTAATTGCGTGGGTTGAAATGCTTAAATTGAATGGAATAGAACGCTCAATGACCGATGAAATTGAAAAAGACATCAATCGATTGGAAACAATAACCAAGCGGTTCTCAAAAATTGGTTCAGAACCAGAACTTTCTAAAGAAAATATTGTTGAGGTTCTAAAAAAAGGAATTTCCTATTTAATAACTCGTTCACCCAAAAAAGTAAAATACATTGTAAATATTCCTGAAAACAAAGAAATTATCATTCCCATCAACCAACATTTATTCGATTGGGTAATTGAAAATTTATGCAGAAATGCCATTGATGCTATGGGTGGCGAAGGCGAAATAAGAATTGAACTATTTGAGGATGATAAATTTGTGTATATTGATATTAGCGATACAGGGAAAGGAATAGCAAAAACTTATTTTAAAACGGTTTTTCATCCTGGCTACACTTCCAAAAAACGTGGTTGGGGATTGGGTTTATCGCTATCCAAAAGAATTATCAACGAATACCATTCTGGTAAAATATTTGTAAAAAGCTCTGCATTAAATAAAGGAACTTGTTTTCGTATTATGCTGAAAAACAAAATATAATGGCAGGTATTTACATTCATATACCATTTTGCAGTCAAAAATGTCATTATTGTAACTTTTACTCATCGGCATCAAAAAAAAATAAACCTGCTTTTGTTTCAGCTTTGTTGAAAGAAATTGAGTTGCAAAAAAACTATTTGCAAGATGAAATTGTTTCAACAATTTATTTTGGAGGTGGAACGCCATCATTACTTGATATTAAAGAGTTACAAGAAATTATCGAAAAACTTTACCAACAGTATAAAATTTCCGAAAAAGCAGAAATTACCTTAGAAGCCAATCCTGACGATTTAACAAATGAAAAATTAATTGAATTATCAAAAACAGCCATCAATCGTTTAAGCATTGGCATTCAGTCTTTTGATGATGATGATTTGCAATATTTGAATCGTTCCCATTCTGCAAACCAAGCTAAAGAAGCAATTAAAAATGCTCAAAACTATGGATTTTCAAATCTTTCCATTGATTTAATTTATGGAATTCCTACTTTATCAAACGATACGTGGGCAGAAAATATTGAAATTGCTATCAATCTTGGCATTCCACATATTTCAGCATATTGTTTAACTGTTGAATCAGGTACAGCATTGGATATTTTTATCAAAAAAGGCAGAATGCTTGCCATTGATGAAGAAAAAGCTGCACAACAATTTGATATACTAATGGATCTATTAGGTAAGCATAATTATATTCATTACGAAATTTCTAATTTTTGCAAAGAAGGTTTTATTTCGCAACACAATAGCAACTACTGGAAACAGCAGAAATACTTAGGTTTAGGCCCATCGGCACACTCGTTTAACCTATTATCAAGACAATGGAATATATCGAACATTACTAATTATATCCAATCAATAGAAAACAATAAGATTCCTTGCGAAAGTGAAGTTTTAAGCCTAATTCAACAATATGATGAGTATATACTTACCAGTTTGCGGACAATTTGGGGTGTAAATGAACATGAAATCCTTAATAAATACGGAAAAGAAATCTATAATTATTTTATACAGCACGTTGAATCATTTATTCAAAAAGGCTGGGTGGGAAAAAAAGCAGGTATTTATTCTTTAACAAGGCAAGGGAAATATTTTGCCGATGGAATCGCTTCGGAATTGTTTTTTCCGTAATACAATATATTAGTTTAAAGCAAATTGTATTTGTAAATTCATTTGAGCACGAATAGCTTTCCCATTCTTTTTTCCAGCACTCCACTTTGGCATAGCTTTTACAACACGTATAGCTTCTTGATCGCAGCCACCACCTATGCCATTTACAATTTTAACATCATTAATACTTCCATCTTTTTCAACAATAAACGTTATATAAACTATACCTTGAATACCGCTTTCTCTTGCCGCAGTTGGGTATATAATGTTGTTTTGCAAAAATTGTATTCTTGCTTCATTACCACCAGGGAAATCGGGCTTTTCATTAATTATAGTATTAATTATAGTTTCTTCCTCTGTTTTTTCTTCCTCTAAAATGGTATCTTTATTTACCTCAACCACAGTTTCTTGAATAAGTTCTATGTTTGTATTTATATTGTTTTCAACAATTTTAAGAATAGTAGTTTGTTGATGAGGTGGTTGTGGAAAGGGGAGAGGAATATTTTGCTGCGTTTGCAAAACAACATCTTCATAAACTTTTGCTGCTTGTTGATTTATAGTATCTTCGGTATTATTATCATAAGATTTCCATTCAAATGCTAATAAAGTTAATCCTAATGCAACAACTAATCCTATTTGAAAAAAAATAGCTTTTTTATTCTCAAGATCAGCTTTCCTCGATTTTTTTGCTTCCATACTTAATGGATATGAAGCTTTTGTGAAATGAAATCTAATAAATAAGATTTTTTAAAATCCAAGTGTTGGATAGTTGGTTTTTAAAATAGTGATTGAAGCTGAACCTAAATATGGTGTCCTTGGGTTATCAATAGCATTGTTGTATCTGGCGGAGAATATACCAATTCCGTTACTAATATTAGTAAATTCGGGACGAACTTGCACTATGCTATTTGAGGGTGCATTTACATCAATGTAAGTGCTTAAATCATCACCAGCTACATTAATTGTAAACTCAATTTTATCTGTTTTGCGAAAAAACTTTTGTGGTGCAGAAGGATCGTTGTGTGCCAGATTATTTTTTAATGTTTCATAATACGTAATACCATTATATTTTAATTCCATTGTTGTGCCACTTTCAAGTGTTGTCCTCGTTATTGTGCCAAGAGGGACATTTATGTGTTTTGATTGATAATGTGAAGTATCATTAAGGCTTTCGAAATAATTAATACGCATATTAACTTGATATTTCTTGCCTCCAGTAGCCGATCTCCATTCTACAGTTTGGCTTCCTGTAGTTATGAACTCAATTCTATATGCATATTGAGTGGGAATATCTATGTAAAATTTACCCACCAGCGTTGTTTTGGCACTAATAATTTTACCAGTTTTTGTATTCTTAATTATTAATTTATATTCTCTATCTGGTTTCAAAGAATCACGAATAGGGGGCTCTGGGTTATATGTTTTGCATCTATACAATACTTGTTTAGGAGCGTAAAAAACTCCTGATTCTTTGTTGTAAACTGTTGTTGTGTCAAAGTAAAAAGTATTGGTTACACTTCCGTTTAGCATTTCTTCCATTCTTACTTCCAAATCAGTGCCATAGCTACTCATATCTTCGTTTTGAGCCATCACATAAGCACTTTCATTTCCCAAAAAAGCTTTATTGATTTTAATATAAGTGAAAGTATCACTTTGATTAAGTACGCCATAAACTACAGTAATATCCTTATATTCGGCATTTGGATTGAAGTCGGTTTCGCAGGATGATAAAAATAAAGCGAAAACGAATATTAGCAATAAATTGATATATCTATACATAGATGTTTAATTTTAAAATAATGAATTACAAAAATAGATAAAATATTGATGTAAAAAAATTATTTAAGTGTTTAATACCGATACGCAATATGTAATAGTCCCCAAAAGACTGGACTAAACATATTGTCTATCGGTATTTACCACTGCAAAATTATGAA
>CAYTJB010000042.1:0-15976 GCA_964437995.1 uncultured Bacteroides sp.
GTAAGCGATTTAAAGTATTTACTCATTTGTTCAAGCATCTATTTTTAAAACTTGGTAAAATTAACAAAGTTTTAATGCAAAATTAAAGATTTAAGCCTATTATTTAGAATCTATTTTGCAATTATTTTCAATTCAATATAAGTATAAGCTTATATGAATATTAGATGCAAGTTTTTTTTCAAATGGAGTTTTTTGAAGTATTATTTTAAAAATTATTTTGCAATCAACAGAAATTTAATTGATTATTAAAACAGATTAATTACAAAAATTTAAGCACATATCACACTAATTTTTTTGCTTCGGCAATGGCTTTATCGTAATCAGGATGTTCGGTATTTTCTTTTACATATTCCACATAAGTTATCATGCCTTGTTTGTTAACAATAACAATTCCACGATTGAGCAAACGAAGTTCTTCAATCAAAAAGCCATAGTTTAAACCAAAATCAGTATCTTTATGGTCTGATAATGTAATTACTTTGTCAATACCTTCGGCTGCACAAAAGCGACCCAATGCAAATGGCAAATCGCAGGAAATGGTTAAAATAACTATATCGCCCAAATTGGCAGCTTCTACATTAAATTTACGGGTTTGTGCTGCACAAACACCTGTGTCAACGGATGGAACCACAGAAATAATTTTTACTTTGCCATCATAATCGCTTAATTTTACAGGTTTCAAACCTTCGCCTATTACCGTAAAATTATATGCTTTGTCGCCGGGTTTTACCATGTTGCCTAATAATGTTAATGGATTGCCCATAAATGTTGTTACACCTGAATTTCTTGTCATTTTTCTTTATTTTATTTATTAATATTAGTTTGGAAATTATTAATCAAAATCGGATATATTAACAAGAATTGCATTTTTTTGTTCACACAAAAGTACTTTAATTTGTTTCCAACACCTTCAAAAGTTCATCTAATTTGGGTGTAAGTATAATTTCGGTACGGCGATTTTTGGCACGGGCTTCTTTGGTATCGGCAGTATCAATAGGTACATATTGGCTTCTGCCAGAAGCGGTAATTCTTTTGGCTTCAATTTTTTTGTTCTCAAGTAAAATCTTAACAATGGCTGTGGCTCTTAAAACACTTAAATCCCAATTGTCTTTTACTTGTTCGGCTCCAATATATGGCACATTATCAGTGTGTCCTTCAATGGTTACATTTATATCGCGGTTAAGCTCCAATACCTTGGCTACATTGCGAAGTGCATTTTTGCCTTCTTCGGCTACATTCCAACTTCCCGAAGCAAAAAGCAATTTTTCGTCCATCGAAACATATACTTTGCCATTGCGGATATTTATAGTAAGTCCTTTATCTTTAAACCCTAACAAGGCATTGGTAATTTTATTTTTTAAATCAATTACTTGTTTGTTTTTATTGTCGAGTATTTTTTGCAACTCATTTAGTATTTTTTCTTTAATTTCCATTTGAGCCGACAAAGAATCTAAGTTTTTCTTTTTTTCGTTGAGTTGGGCTTGCAATTTTAACATATCGGCTTCGGTTTTCTTGAGGTCGTTTTCTTTTTTAAGCAAATCCGCTTGCGTTTTTTGCAAAGCTTCCATTATCTCCGAAGTTTCGGCACGATTTCCTCCAAGTAACTTAGTGTATTTTTGTTGAATAGCAGCATAATCTGTTGATAAAGTTGCTTGTTCGGCTTGCAATTTACTATAATTTTCTTTTAACTGCGATGATTCTGTCTCCATGTCGGATTTTTGCTTTTTCATCTTTTCTATTTCTGCATTCAGTTCGGTATTGAGTACAGTAATATCGTTTTTTGATTTCTCAACGTTTGCTAAATCATCGTTGCACTTTTTATATTTTGCTTCTAAATCGGCATAACGTTTTTGAGTTACACAAGACGCAAAAGAAAAAGCTATCAATGCAAAAATTATTAGGTTAAAATTTATTTTCTTCATTTGTTTTATTTTTTAATTTATTGATATTTATATGTTTATTTAATTTTTATGGTTGTTTTTTTAAGGATATTGTAGATAAAAAATTGAAATTATAGTATCTTTTTTTCAAAAGTTTAAACCACTAAGGCACGGAGATCACTAAGATACACTAAGAAGTTAAAAGAATATTATTAGAATTAAAATCCTTAGTGTTTCTACGTGTCCTTAGTACCTAAGTGGTAAAATATTCTTTTTAACTTTAAGTATTTTAGCCATTCTAAGTACTCTTTTTGCTAAAAATCAATTTCCAATAAAACCGGACAATGATCAGAATGCACTGCTTCAGCTAAAATAACAGAACGTTTCATCTTATCTGCCATGCTTTTACTTACCATAAAATAATCAATACGCCAACCCAAGTTTCGGTCTCTTGCTCTTGTACGAAAACTCCACCAAGTATATTGATGCGGTTCATTGTTAAAGGCTCTGAAACTATCTACAAAGCCACTATCAATAAAACCGCCTATCCATTCACGTTCTTCGGGCAAGAAACCAGAACTTGTAGCATTCCGAATAGGATCGTGAATATCAATCGGTTTATGACAAATATTATAATCGCCTGCAATAATTAAATTGGGTCTTTCTTTTTTTAATTCGTTAATATGTTCTTGGAAATCATTTAACCAAATCATTTTAAACCCTTGACGCTCATCGCCACTACTACCAGATGGGTGATAAACGCTTATTACCGAAACATCGCCATAATCGGCACGGATAAATCTGCCTTCGTTGTCATATTTCTCAATTCCAATACCATATACTATTTTATCAGGAATTTGTTTGGTAAGAATGGCAACGCCGCTATAGCCTTTCTTTACGGCTGTATGGTAATAGCAGGTATAGCCGGCTTCTTGGAATTCTAATAAAGGTAATTGTTCGGCTTGTGCTTTTAACTCTTGCAGGCAAATAATATCGGGATTCACAATTTTTACCCAATCTAACCAGCCTTTCGACATAGCTGATCTGATACCATTTACATTGTAAGTAATAATTTTTTTCATGTGTTATTATTTTTATTTTTTTAAGGGCACATGGAATACGCCATAATAACATTCTCGATTTGTTTGAATATTATTCTGATGGCTATTTCATAAAAAACATTTTATGAACGCAAATTTATACAATGTTTTACGGATTAACACACAACGAAGTATTTCTTATTAACAATCTAATGTAAATTAAAATACTATTTTTTGTTTCGACTGATAACGTTAGGTACTCTTTTAAAACTTACTATCCGCTTTATCCTCTAATAAAGGAACAAACCTAAATATACCGTGTTCTTTTTGCTCAATATTTGTTTCGGAAATTTTAGTAAGGCTTATCATGGTTTGCACATCTTCGCCAACGGGAACTACCATAATACCGCCCACTTTTAATTGTTGTATTAATGCTTCGGGAATAAACGGAGCACCTGCGGTAACTATAATTTTATCAAACGGAGCAAAAGCAGGCAATCCGGCATAGCCATCGCCATAAAACATGCGTGGATTGTATCCAATGCTTGGCAAAAATGCTTTAGTTCTTTGATACAAATGCTTTTGACGTTCAATGGTAAAAACTTTTGCACCCAATTCAAGCAATACACAAGCTTGGTATCCGGAACCGGTGCCAACTTCAAGCACTTTTTCACCTTTTTTAATTTTTAATAATTCCGATTGAAAAGCTACAGTATAGGGCTGTGAAATGGTTTGTCCGTTGCCAATTGGAAAAGCTTTGTCTTGATAAGCAAATTCTGTAAACGAAGAATCGAGAAAAAAATGACGTGGAATTTTTTCGATAGCAGCCAATACATTTTCGTTTTTTATTCCTTTTTCTTTAATTACTGCTATTAAATGTTTTCGTAAGCCTTTATGTTTATATGAATCTATCATTTTTTATTTTTTTCTTCACGTTTTAGTTATTTTTTTGCGAAAATACTAATTTCAATGACGATAAAAAATTACTTTTGCATAAAAATTTAAAAATCTATGTTACGAATTGGCGTTATGGGTGCAGGGCACCTTGGAAAAATACATATTAAATGTATTCAGCAAATATCTGAATATGAGTTTGTTGGTTTTTTTGACCCAGATCAAGAAAATGCAAAAAAAGTTGCAGAAGAATATAAAACACATTCATTTGCATCTATTGAAGAGTTAATTGATGAAGTAGATGTAGTTGATATTGTTACACCTACGTTGTCGCATTTCGATTGTGCTTCTAAAGCATTAAAGCGAGGAAAACACGTTTTTATCGAAAAACCCATTGCTGCTTCGGCTGCCGAAGCTAAAAAAATGATAGAATTTTCCACAGAAGCTAACGTGAAAGTTCAAGTAGGACATGTTGAAAGATTTAACCCTGCTTTTACGGCAGCTGTTAAATGTATTGATAATCCGATGTTTATCGAAACACACCGGTTGGCTCAATTTAATCCTCGTGGTACCGATGTGCCTGTAATTCTTGATTTGATGATACACGATATTGATATTGTGTTGAGTGTAGTTAAATCAAATGTTAGTAAAATTAGTGCGAGTGGCGTAAAAGTGGTAAGCGATACTCCTGATATTGCCAATGCTCGTATCGAATTTGAAAATGGTTGTGTCGCTAATCTTACAGCCAGTCGTATTTCGATGAAAAATATGCGTAAATCAAGGTTTTTCCAACGCGATGCTTATATTGCTGTTGATTTTTTGGACAAAACTACCGAAATAGTTCGTATGAAAGAGGTTAATCCTAATGACAATGATCCATTTGCAATGATTATTGATTTAGGCGAAAACAAAGGTTCAAAACAAATATTTTTTGAAAAACCTGAAATAGAAGCTGTAAATGCAATTAAAATGGAATTGGAAACATTCTATCATTCCATTATTAACGATACAACTCCTTTGGTTTCAATTATTGACGGATACAATGCCTTAAATGTTGCCTATCAAATTATTGATAAATTAAATGACTAATTGTGAGTTTGTAAAGTTATAAAGTAAAAAGTTTATAAAGTGGTTTCGTATATCCATTCCTTAGATTTGTAATTGATTTTATTGCTAATGCTACTTTTGAAGCTTGTTTTGTCATTCCGAATGATAATGAGGAATCTCAATAAAATTTAAAATACATATTAAATGAGATGCTTCCTTCGTCAGGATGACGAAAGAGAGATTTAACAAACCCCGACAGATTAATTGCAAAGTTTTTATTTTAAAATATAATAAATCATAAAATTTAGCGTTTCTATTAAATATTTGTTTTCACTTATCATGATATAATGTTACATAAATATTCTTTTCATTACGATTTTAAGAAGTTTCTCGTTCTCTTTATTTTTACGTCATTCTTATTTTCTTGCGACAAATTTGATGGCGACCAAACCGTGCCTTCCTACATTCATATCGAAAAAATTACTTTGGTTGATAATCCTGACCCTACGGTTGTTGAAGGCAGTTTGTCCAACAAAATTACCGATGCATGGGTGTATATTGATGATCAGTTGATTGGTGCTTTTGAACTACCTGCTACTTTTCCTGTTCTAAAAAAAGGCAAACATACCATAAGCATTTACTCAGGCATTAAAATGAATGGCATTTCAGGAACAAGAGTTCAATATGACTTTTATAAAAAAATTGATATTGTTGGGTTAAATTTAGTTGAAGATAGTATTATTAAAATTGATACACTTCTTACTAAAACAATGTATAAAGAGAATATAAGTTTTTGGATAGAGGATTTTGAAGGTGGTACTATTAACACTATTAATTTTCAAAAAAGAACAAATAGTGATACAACCGTTGTGCCAACAAGTAATACGGGTAAAGTGTTTGAAGGAAATTATTCGGGTATTGTTACAAGTAATGCCTTCTTTGAAATAGAGCCAAAGGGTGACAACTTTATTTTACCAAAAAATGCTCCTGCGGGCGTTTTTTTGGAAATGAATTATAAAGCTAACAATACTTTTTACGTTGGATTATTAGTGTATAGCACTACTACTTCAACCACCCCGTCGAACCAAGTATCTACAATAGCTCTTTATCCTACTTCCGAATGGAAAAAGATTTATATAAATTTCGCTCCCGATATTGCAGATAATTACAATGCAGCCAGTTTCAAGTTTTTTATTGGCGGATACAAAGATGCAGGCAATCAAACTGCTGAGGTTTATTTTGATAATATAAAATTGGTTTATTTTAAAACTTCTAAATAAGCATTAAAGATGAACAAAAAATTACATGTTGCTAAATATGTTATTGCAGATGTTTTTTCTGCTATGCTTGCATGGGGATTGTTTTTTGTTTATCGAAAAAGCAAAATTGAACCTAATATACTTTACAAAATAAATACAATTATTGACGATGTAAATTTTTACAAAGGTTTATTGTTGATACCCGTATTTTGGATGCTTTTGTATTTGATGATGGGTACTTACCGTAAGATTTATCGAAAATCGAGATTAAAAGAACTTGAACAAACATTTTTGATAAGCTTAATTGGAGTTTTAATCATCTTTTTTGCATTAATTTTAGACGATGTAATTATTACTTATAAAAATTATTACCAATCTTTTTTTGTATTATTTTCGTTGCATTTCTTTTGTACTTATATACTTCGATTAATTCTTACTTCAATAACGGCTTATAAGATTCATCATAAAATTTTAGGTTTTAATACGGTTATTGTTGGTAGTTGCCAAAATGCTGTTAAGACATTTCAGGATATTGAAAACCAAGTGGAGTCTTCTGGAAATAAATTTGTAGGTTTTGTAAGTGTTAATGGCAATAAACAATCGTTGATGGGTAATTATTTGCCGTATTTGGGCAATTACAAATCATTAAAAAACATTGTTAAAGAATTAGGTATCGAAGAGGTAGTTATTGCCATTGAAGAACCTGAACACAAACTAATTGAAAGTATTATTACCGCATTGGAAGATTGTGATGTAGTAATAAAAATAATTCCCGATATGCAGGATATATTGTTAGGTTCGGTAAGAATGAGTGCAATATTTCAAGCTCCATTGATACTTATTTCGCCCGATTTAATGCCTGCTTGGCAACAATCTATTAAACGACTAATAGATATTATTACTGCTATTTTAATGTTGATAATATTATCGCCAGTTTACTTGGCTACGGCACTTATCATAAAATCATCGTCGAAAGGTACTATTTTTTATTCACACGAACGTATTGGACTAAAAGGGAAACCATTTTTGATGTATAAATTCCGTTCGATGTACGTAAATTCCGAAAGTGGAACTCCTTTATTATCATGCAAAAGTGATCCTCGTATAACTAATTTCGGAAGATTTATGCGTAAAGTTAGGTTAGACGAAATTCCACAATTTTACAATGTGCTCAAAGGTAATATGTCGTTGGTAGGACCTCGCCCCGAAAGGCAGTATTTTATTAATGAAATAATTAAAAAAGCACCTCATTACCGTTTGCTCCATAAAGTAAAACCAGGTATTACCTCGTGGGGGCAAGTAAAATTTGGCTATGCCGAAAATGTGGACGAAATGATAGAACGACTAAAATATGATTTACTGTATATCGAAAACATGTCGTTAGCTACCGATTTTAAAATACTTTTATATACCACCATTATTATTGTACAAGGAAGAGGAAAATAAAAGTGTAATTCTTATTTTTTTAGCTTTTCTATTTCTTTTTAATCACACATTACATATAAATCGTCTCGTTGATTGAGACACATAATGGAAATTTGTTTATTGTTGGTTATTAGCCTTAGTTCTTTTGTACCCTTTAGCAAATCTATTAATCCATAGCTTTTGGTTGACAAAATTATTACCAATCCTGCATTTTCTTCAGCAGCCGTGTTAACAGCAGCTTCGTCAATGGTACTTTGCTTTTCGGCAGTTTTTATGATTGTGTAATTTACATCAAAGTTTTCAAAAATCTTTTTAATAAATTTTAGGTTATTATTTAATTGTCGCAACAAGTATTCATCTTTTACGGTGGCTGCCATCACTTTTAATTCGGCATCATTAAAACGTCCGAAATAGCTTGCCCATAACACCTTTTCTTTCGATTCACGAGTAGAATCAATAGGTAAAATTATTTTTTTATAAAACGAAGCATCCGTAATTGCTTTGTTGGCAAATATATAAGGAATACGTGCTTTGCGGAACATCTTTAGCAAAGTGGCAGGATAGAAAAGACTTTTTTTATCATCTTCGTTAAAACTAACAATAGCTATTACTGCATTAATTTCAGGCACCATTTCGTTGAATGCTTTGGCAAATTTACCCTTTAGTACTTTAGTATCGGCGATAATGTTTTTTGCTTTTGCAATGGCTTGCATTTTCTGGTGTAAAACTACGTCTTTCTCTGTATTTTGTGCTAAACACACAATAGTAAGTTCTTTTTCTAATACCTTGCTAAGCACAATAGCGTGTTCTATAGCAATATTGCTCCTCTCAGTAAAATCAGTTAAAACAATTATTTGTTGGTTTTTTTCTTCGTCCATCTCTGGCAGTGTAAAGTTTATAAAGTTAAAAAGTTCGTAAAGTTATCTCATTCACTGTTCGCTAATAAAGTCCTTTCACAACGGGTTTGGCAGCAATAAAATCTTTTAAATAAAATGGTTCAAAATAGGCTGTATTTTCAAATTCTTGCTGTTTGTATTTTTCTTCGGCAAGTGGAATCATATAAGTAGCCGAAAGCTGAATATTTTCAATAAAATGAGCGTTTGGATGTTGTGATAAAGCATTTTTACATTTCTCTGAACCATTGCCAAAAAAATAAATTGGATGCTTTTCTAAATAGTTCAAATAACTATTTTCGTCCACAATATCGGCTTGTACATCGCGAATTTGGTTAAGATTATTATCGTAAAAAGCACTGTAAACTTCCATTCTACGGGCATCTATCATGGGACAAAACAAAGCATTTGTTTCAATATCTTTTTTATTTTTAAAAACGCCATAAGTCATGGCTTTTAGCGTTTCTATTGCAATAAGTGGAATATTAAGCCCATAACACAAACCTTTGGCAGACGAAACGCCTATACGCAAACCAGTATAAGAACCAGGTCCTTTGCTAACAGCCACTGCATCTATATCTTTGGGTGTTTTTGAGGCTTCTTTTAATACTTCTTCAATAAAAACAGCTACATTGGCTGAATGCGAATTGCCTTTATCAGTTTCTCTAATGGAAATCAATTGCCCATCCATTGCCAATGCCACAGAACAAACTTCTGTAGCCGTTTCTATCATTAAAATTAATCCCATGATAACAGTTTGTAATGTATAAAAAGCTTAATATTTATTTTTGATAAAAATTGAATCACGATTTACTATATTTATGATTTAACTCCTTCTGCTTAATTTATAAAAGTTGCGTTTATTATACCAAACTGCTAACAAGATGATTAAAAGAAATATTGTTAGCTAGTTTGGTAATGCCGATGGACTAACAGTTTCAAAACAAAAGCAAAGCGAATTGTTTTGATTACTTGTTATACCAATGCTGATTATGAATTAATCCAAAGGATTATTTTATAATTTTACAGTGTTAAATAAAGATAGACAATATGTTTAGTCCAATTTTTTTTTGGACTATTACATATTGCGTATTGGTATTAGCCATTCGGTATTAGTTGAACTTACGGATTGCAAAAATAAACATAGTTTTTGTAAAATCTTTTTTTAATTGCCTAATCTTTGCAAAAAGAAATTAAAAATGCTTACAAATAAGAAGTTTAAAGATTTCTTTCAGAAAAATGTAGCCACTTTATAAAAATTATTTTTTGCACCCTAATGCGATTTTTAAGCTTCTCATAATTGCACTTTAATCCAAAAGCCAAGCATTACACTTGGCTTTCGTTCTATTTACCAATATTGGTAAGTATTTTTTCGTTTTTTATGGTGTTAAGGGCAGGGCATTCTTCCTATCAATGTGACTGGAAATATTGCTGTTTGCAATATTTTTTCAAAATTATTTGAACGTATAAAATTTAATATCGTTAATTTTGCAATAAATTGGGCAATACTAAATTATTTTATAATTATTCGATTCTCAGCAACTTCAAGTTCTGGGAGTTTTTAGACCGAACTCAATAATATTAACAGGACGCACCTACGATGCTTAAAAAATCTAACGTATGTTTTTTCTATTAACAAAATGCTCTTACAGAGCAATAAACAATGGATATTTGCAACGAATATATATAACCAAGTCAATGAAATGAAGCAATAAATCTAATAAAAAACTTCAACAGATTTTTATAAATAGAAACGAAAACAATAAACGTAACGATAAGCCCGTAGGACTGCCCCGTTAATAGAAACGAATAACAAAACAACAGAAAAGCTGCATAGTAGCATTCTGTTAATACAAACATTAATAATAACTATATGCCAAACACTTACACTCAAATATACATTCAACTGTTTTTTGCTGTTCAAGGAGAAGCAAACAGAATTAACAAAAACATAAAAGAAGAATTACATAAAATTGCAACAGGAATTCTTAAAAACAGGAAACAAAAACTATATTTATGAATCTATTGAAAAAATACTATTTCCAATGTACCTATTGTGGCAAAATCTATCAGAAAGACGAAATACAATACCTTTGCCCTGTTTGCGATGCAACGAATGACGACAAACACCCGCCCAAAGGTGTATTGAAGACCTTATATCATTATAAACAAGTAGTTGAGAAGCATGGAAAGAAAGATTTGTTTAAAAGCCTGTTGAAACAGGGATTTATAGATTTATTGCCTATCAATTCACTACAAAGCATGGGATATTTGAGGGTTGGACAAACACCACTTTATGCCATCGAAAAATTAGAAAATGAATACTTAAATTTTACACTACTACTCAAAGATGACGCCCAAAATCCAACAGCTTCTTTTAAAGACAGAGCTTCGGTATTGGTTTCTGCTTTTGCCAAAGAAAATAATATTGATACAATAGCTGCTGCTTCTACGGGCAATGCAGGTTCATCGTTAGCCGGAATTTGTGCTTCGCAACAGCAAAAAGCAATCATCTTTGTACCCTCAACCGCTCCATTGGCAAAGCTTACGCAAATTGTAATGTATGGTGCAACTATTATACCTGTTGATGGCAATTACGATGCAGCTTTCGACCTAAGCATACAAGCAAGCAAACACTTTGGTTGGTACAATCGCAATACAGCTTTCAATCCATTTACCATCGAAGGGAAAAAGACCGTTTCTTATGAATTATTTGCCCAAATGCAAGAACAAATTCCTGACAGAATCTTTGTTTCGGTAGGTGACGGTGTAATTATTTCGGGTGTTTACAAAGGTTTTGAAGATTTATTACAATTGGGCATTATTGATAAAATGCCTATTATTGTTGCCGTTCAGTCGGAAGGAAGCAGGAATTTGATTGAAAATATAAATACTACCGATTGGAAAACAATCCCATCAACTACCATTGCCGATTCAATTTCAGTTGACATTCCACGTAATTTTTACATGGCAAAAGATTATTTATTGAAATACCAAGGCGAATGGCTTTGCGTTAGCGATAACGAAATTATTGAAGCTTCAAAAATTTTAAGTAAAAACACAGGAATTTTCTCAGAACCTGCTGCCACAGCTGCTTTTGCAGGAATGTTGAAGTATAAAAACAATAATCAATTTGAAAAAACAAGTAAAAATTTAGTGTTGCTTACAGGTTCTGGCTTAAAAGATTTGAAATCAGTAGCTCCTTTGGTTCATATTCCAACAGCAATATCTGCTAATATAGATGCTGTTTGTAAACTTCTTGAAGAAAAATAAGCAACATTTTTAAGCAGAGTGTAGTTTTTCTTTATAAATTTGCTTATCGGAAAATTAGAAAATGAGCAAGAAAAAAGGAACAATATCAGGCAATTATGAAAATGAGTTTGTAATTATAGGTATTGCTTGTCATTTGAATGATTATAGGCTTGTTCATTTTTTAAATAAAACATTGAGTTTTAATTTTACGCGATACGATGATTTATTAATTTATCAGAAAAATTCTGAAATCCCATTGGGTTTTCCATTTTATTATTTTGATGATAATGAAAGCTATACAAGTTTTTATTTTATTTCCAACAGAAATTCTGATGGAATAATTATTAACGAATGGAAGCAAATAGATTTTTTACTCATTGCTTTTGGGTCAACTAATAATATTGATTTAGAATCAATTGTAAAGCAAATCAGAAAAATCCCGAATGTATTATTGGTTTCAAAAATGCCTTTTACTAAAAAAAATGAATTTGATATTTTAATGACTGATATTGAGCTGCATATAAACGAAATTATAAAAAAAGAAAAAGCAGACGAAAACGAAGCTAAGAAAAAACTAAAAATTAGCACCATAACTTCTAAACAATAAAAAAATATGACTATTCAGGAAGCTCAAGGTACCATTGATAAATGGATAAAAACAACTGGCGTTCGCTATTTTAACGAACTTACCAATATGGCAATTCTTACTGAAGAAGTAGGCGAAGTTGCCCGCATTATTGCCCGAAAATATGGCGAACAATCTTTTAAACCTTCCGACCAAGATAAAAACTTAGCCGACGAATTGGCTGATGTATTGTTTGTGCTCATTTGTATTGCTAATCAAACCAGCGTGGATTTAACTGATGCGTTACAAAAGAATTTAGAAAAGAAAAGTACGAGAGATGCTACGAGACATTTGGAGAATAAAAAGTTGAAATAAGCAGAAAGTGGTAAGCGAAAACTAAAAACTGCAACAAATGGAAAATAAAAAGTTAAATATTGAAGAACTTCGCAGTAAAATCTTAAAAGGTATCGAAATTGCTTTTGAAAATTTATACCGAAATGAAATAGGTAATAGTCCAATTCACTATCGCTCTTGGAACTACAACCTATTTCTGATCGGCATTATACCTTAAATATTTTTCGGATTAATTTATAATTCATTTCGGTATTACTTACCAAAAAGAGAAAAGACGATGGCGAATTTGTTTTTTCAAAAGATGGAAAAATATTTAAAGTTAAAGCAAGTAACATGTAAATTTCTTACAAAATATGATGCCGATTAACACTAAAGCTTTAGGTACCAAGAACCTGAGTTCGATATAAAAAAAGAGTAAAAAATAGTTGCATGTTTGGTATATTATTGTTATCTTTGTATTTGATATACAACAAATTAACACAATATACCATGAAAATACAACAAGCAAATTTAATAGAAAATTTTGTATATTCTCCAAGAGCAATATAAGTAATATTTTAAATAACCGACTGTTTATAATCACAGATTAAAAACTATTTTTGTTCATCTTTTTCTTTTTCGTTTTAGGTTTCATTACCGAAAAACCAAAACCGCCTAAAAATTCGCCAATATTAAAATATTTCCCGTGCGAATAACATATAAGCTTAGCTTTAGCCATATCAAAGGCTTGTGTGGTGGAATCAAGATATTTGGGGTCAACATTTATGGCAACTACTTCGGCAATAAACATATCGTGTGAGCCTAAGGATTTGATTTCTTTTACTACACATTCAATATTTACAGGCGATTCGGCAATTAATGGAGCTTTTACCAATTGAGCTTTTGTGGGCGTTAATTTCATTTCCTCGAATTTATTAACATCTTTCCCCGATTTTACGCCACACCAATCGGTAGCAAAAGCAAGTTGCTTGGTGGTAAGATTGATAACAAATTCCATGTTTTTTTTAATAATTTCGTAAGAATGTCGTTTTGGCTGAACCGAAATATAACACATAGGTGGATTGGAGCATATTGTTCCTGTCCATGCAATTGTAATAATGTTAAATTCTTCTTCGGTAGCTCCACAACTTACCATTATAGCAGGCAATGGATAAAGCATAGTGCCTGGTTTCCAGTTAATTTTAGTCATTCAATTTGTATTAGTTATGCCAATCAAGGTGAAAGTTAAATTTTTCTTGCCACGAAGTTAAAAGTACTTATAAATACTTAGAGTACTTATGAATACTTATAAGTACTTTAGGCACTCTATGTACTCCTACCTAACGATAGGCAGGCAAGGCACTTCAAATTTTAGTGGCAATAATTTAATCTTTTATAGATTTCAGCTCTTAATTCACATTAGTTAAATTTCAATATTTTAAAAACATGTTTTTCAACACCTTCTATCTGTAAAAAATACATGCCCGAATTGGCATCTGTAAAATTAATAGTGTTGTATTTACTATTTACGTTCTGAGAATAGACTAATTTCCCTAAAATATTAAAAATTTTAATCGTCAAATATACTCTGTCGGATTTGTTTTTTAAGGTAAAACCTTCGTTAAATGGGTTTGGATAAATTTCAAATTTATCATCGGGGTTTAAAATTAACGAAGCATCGTATATAATTTCGTTGCAAATTGATTTTTTTTCAGAAATATTGTTGCGATAAATAGCTTCTATCAAAGGATCTGAGCTTTTCCAATTATTGTTTTTTATGGGAGGTATATTGGAAACTATATTATAATACGATCCAAAATTATATCCAAACATTGAAGTACCGCTTGGTTCAAATGATCCTGATGGTTTTACGGTTCCTTTTACCATATTACCATATTCATATTGAGTTCCTGTCAGTAAATAATATCCATAAGGAATTAAGCCTGTATTTGTTACTTGATTGCCAATAAAGTTTTGGTAATTACCTGCTGACGCATTCATAAATATCCCCCATAACTCTGTCCTGTTTCTGTAAAAAGTATTATAGGGTCCATTAATACCATGACTATTGTCAATTACAATATTTTGAACAATATTACCTTCAAAAAGATTCATATACACATAATTGCCATGCAACGTTATATCTCCTGCCGAATTAGCAGGAAGTATAGTTTCTTCCCAATGAGGGTCTATGGAGTAGTTGTATGCCAATACATTACCATTTGCACCTGATTGCAATACCATAGAATGTCGTAAATGTTTGAAAATATTTTGATGTATAAAACAATCGCCAGTAGTATATTGAAGTAAAGTTCCATAGGCTTTTCCGCCCTCGCCATAAGAAAGTCCATTTTGAAAAAAACTATTTTCTACCGTTATTCGTGTAGAATTTTGGATTAGGATATGTGCATAATTACAGTTATTACTTGCAATACCACTTACGCTACAATCGGCTGCAAAATCCATAAGAATATTTGCAGATTGTGATGTGGTTGCATTTAGACGTTCAATTTTTATGCACTTTATATGTACTTGTTTTCGAGGTGTAATTTTATATATTACAGGTGGTTGTGTTGTTGAATATGAGCGTCTTAAAGGTTTGTTAAGCAGCAAATCATTTCCGTTAATTCCTGTTACCTGAAATATTTGCCCTGTAGAATTATAAGCCCAAGTGCTGGTAACTAATAAGCTATCGTCAAATGCTTTTAGTTTTATAAAATCGCCTACTGAAAACGAAAGAGGATTAATTACTGTAATTTTTTGTTGTCCTTGAACCAGAGTGTAGGTTAAAGTTTCTGTTGTAGAAATTTCGCTGCCTGTAATGGAAATTCCATGATTTTCGCCAGGCGAAAGTTTAAAAATAGCCAATGATCCATTTATCAATGTATCTACTTCGCCTCTAATGATTACTGAATCAGGAAGATAAATAGTTTGTAAAAATAAGTAAGTACCTTTAGGAATATATATTTCACCAGCACTACCATTGAGTGCTAATACAGCTAATTGAATTGCAACATCTGATGCTATAATACCAGAAGTATCAGCTCCATAATCAGTTATCGAAACACTTTGCTGAAAATTAAATGATGGTAAGCTACCAGGCGATTCCCAATTGGTAATTTGGGAAGAAGGTATGTTCTGAGAAAACAAGCTAAGACTTTGTATTAAAACGGTTATTAATAAAATAATATTTTTTTTCATAATTTGGATTGCTAATTTATTGTGATAGTTTACCCTTGCGATACGATTAACAAAAAGAAAAAACGTAAATACAAAAATAAGTAAAAAACAATGAGAAAGCGATAATAATTGAGAGAATCTAATAATTGAGATAATAATAGATTTTAAAATACACTAAAACAACTGTTTAAAAACCGTTTTGCTCTTT
>CAYTJB010000043.1:0-2475 GCA_964437995.1 uncultured Bacteroides sp.
TTGGCAGATTTTATTGCTCCGGCAGAGATTAACAAAACAGATTATATTGGATTGTTTACTGTAACTGCTGGATTGGGAATTGAAAAACATGTGGAAGCATTTAAAACCAATGGCGATGAGTACAATTCTATCATGATAAAAATTTTAGCCGACCGCTTAGCCGAAGCGTTTACTGAATTATTGCATCATAAAATCCGAACAGAATATTGGGCTTACTCAAAGGACGAAATTTTAGCAATGGAGGAAATCCATAAAGGAAATTATAATGGTATTCGTCCGGCACCTGGCTATCCTGCATGCCCCGAACATTCCGAAAAACAAACTATTTTTAATCTATTAGATGCCGAAAATAGAATAGGCGTGATACTTACAGAAAGTTTTGCTATGTATCCGGTGGCATCTGTTAGCGGATATATATTTGCAAATAATCAATCGCAGTATTTTAATGTTGGAAAAATTGATGAAGTGCAAGTAGCTGATTATGCAAGGCGAAAGAATATTACATTTGAGAAGGCAGAAAAATTATTATTACCAAATTTAAACTATAAATAAAATGAATATTACTGAAATACTTAATAATACCAATAAAACTTTGTTTTCGTTTGAATTATTGCCTCCATTAAAAGGTACAAATATTCAATTAATTTTTGATACCATCGATCCTTTAATGGAATTTAACCCGCAATATATCAATGTTACGTATCATCGCGAAGAAGTAGTTTATAAAAAACACCCCAATGGTTTGTTAGAGCCAAGGGTAGTGAGGAAAAGACCCGGTACTGTTGGTATAGCTGCTGCGGTAATGAACAGATACAAAACACCCGTTGTTCCACATATAATTTGTGCCGGTTTTAATAAAGAGGAAACAGAAAATGGACTGATTGACTTGGATTTTCTAGGAATTGATAATGTTTTGGTATTAAGGGGCGATGCCGATAAATCAATGGGTAAATTTATTCAAGAACCTGGTGGACATGCTCATGCCATTGATTTACTCAAACAAATAATGGATATGAACAATGGGAAATATATTGATAGTGATATTGAAAATTCTACGCCAACAAATTTTATCTGCGGTGTAGCCGGTTACCCTGAGAAACATTGCGAGGCTCCCAACATGGAACTTGATTTGGAATTTTTAAAAGCCAAGATTGATGCAGGTGCTCAATATATTGTTACCCAAATGTTTTTTGATAATAAAAAATACTTTAATTTTGTTGACAATTGTCGTAAGAAAGGAATAAATATTCCGATTGTGCCTGGTATTAAGCCCATTTCGATAAAATCGCATTTGAGTGTATTGCCTCATACTTTCCACATTGATTTGCCCCAAGAACTTGCCAACGAGGTAATAAAGTGCAAAACCGATGCCGAAGTTAGAGCTGTTGGCGTTGAATGGAGTATTACGCAATGCAAAGATTTATTGGCAAATAATGTTCCCATTATTCATTTTTATACCATGGGAAAATCAGATAATATTGCCAAGATTGCTAAAGAAGTTTATTAATAGACTTGAAAGTTCATAAAGTTAAAAAGTTTATAAAGTAAATTACTAATTACGAGAAAATATTACTAATTTGCTTGTTTTTATTTGCAGTTTTTCCCAAGTGATACGAGTATTCTCAATAAATAAGAATAATAACGCTTTTAGCCTAACAGCTAACAGCTAATAGCTAAAAAAATGAAAGCAATGATATTTGCAGCGGGTTTAGGCTCGCGTTTAAGACCGCTAACAAATGATATACCAAAAGCTTTGGTTCCATTTAATGGCGAGCCTCTTATTGCAGGAGTTATCAAAAAACTTATTGCTGCTGGTGTTAATGAGATTGTGGTAAATTTACATCATTTTGCTGACGAATTACGCAATTATCTTACTGAAAATCAATTTGGTATTACCATACATTTTTCTGATGAAAGTGAATTTTTGCTTGATACAGGTGGTGGTTTGAAAAAGGCTGCTGCATTTTTTAACGATGGTAAGCCTTTTTTTGCTTACAATGTTGATTTATTGTCAAATATAGACCTTGTAAAGCTTTACAATCAGCATATCGAAAATAATGCCATAGCTACACTTGCCGTAAGAAATAGAAAGACATCTCGTTATTTATTGTTTGACAACAAAAATCAATTATCGGGTTGGGAAAATAAAGTAACAAACGAGTTACGTTTAGTAAATGGCAAAAGAGAAGATTTAAAAGCTCTTGCTTTTAGTGGCATACAAGTAATTAATCCCAAAATTTTTGATTTGATAACCGAAAATGGCAAGTTTTCTATCATTGATGTTTACCTTCGCATAGCCAATACCAAAAAGTTAAAGGCATATTTGCATGACGATGATTATTGGTTCGATTTAGGAACAATTGAGCAATTACAAGCAGCAGAAGATTTTAGCAAGAAGTAATACCATCGTTAGGTTTACGTCTACCCTCTCAAAGTTTAAAACTCTATCAGGGTTTTTTAATTACCAAATAAAAA
>CAYTJB010000043.1:2485-8737 GCA_964437995.1 uncultured Bacteroides sp.
GATTTTTTACAGAATTTTTAAATCAGGTAAATTCAAGTAATAAATGCAACTTTTGGGTTAGACAAATTTAGTGTTAAAAAGTTATTTGGTGTTAAAAAGTTTAATTCTCTATTCATATTCTAAAAAAATTATGTAGGTTTGTAAAAAAAAGCGAAGTCAAAAAATAATACTACAATGCAAATTACAGAAGTTAAAACCAAACAAGACATTAAAGACTTTCATCTCGTTCCTAAAATTGTTTATAAAAACGATAAAATCTGGGTTTGCCAACTCGAAAATGAAATTGAAAACATCTTTTCGCCCAACACCAATATTTTTTTCAAAAATGGCGAAGCTATTCGTTGGGTTTTAAGAGATGATGAAGGTAATTTGATAGGAAGAGTTGCTGCATTTATTAATAAAAACAAGGCATTTAATTATGCACAACCTACCGGTGGCATGGGTTTTTTTGAGTGTGTTGATGATAAAGAAGCTGCTAACAAGCTTTTTTATCAATGTGAGAATTGGCTGATGGAAAGAGGAATGCAAGCCATGGATGGTCCTATAAATTTTGGCGAAAACGATAATTATTGGGGCTTATTAGTTGAAGGCTTTACACACCCGGGTATTGGTATGCAATACAATCCACCTTATTATCAACAGTTTTTTGAAGATTATGGTTTTAAGTTTTATTTTGAACAAGTTACCAATCATCTTAACCTTACCGTTCCTTTTCCTGAAAGGTTTTGGAAAATAGCTGATTGGATAAGGCAAAAACCTATTTATTCATTCGAACATATCAATCTTAAAGAAGCCGACCGTTTTATTGATGATTTTAAAACTATTTATGATACGGCTTGGCAATTTCACGAAAATTTTACGCCTATTGACAAGGAAATGCTTAAACGTACAATTTTAAATGCAAAAGATGTAATAGATGAAGAATTTATTTGGTTTGCCTATCAAGAAGGGCAACCCATTGCATTTTTAATTATGTTTCCTGATGTAAATCAGATATTAAAACATTTAAACGGAAAGTTACATCTTTGGAACAAACTCAAATTTTTGTATTTTAAAAAGAAAAATACCATGACACGTGCTCGTATCACTATTATGGGCGTAGTTCCACAGTTTCAAAAATCAGGCATTGAATCGGGTATTTTTTGGCATTTAGACCAAGTAATGAAACGCAAACCATGGTACACAGAGTTGGAACTATCGTGGGTAGGCGATTTTAATCCAAAAATGAGAGCATTGCACGAATCTGTGGGAGCTAAATTTGCTAAAAAACATATTACTTACAGAAAATTGTTTAAAGAAGAAACTGATTATCAACGTTCAATTATTATTCCTAAAGATACCAAAGAAAAATTTGTAAAAGGAGAAGAAAAATAAAGTATTTTGTTCTTCAAATGTTTTTTCATTAGAATTATATTAATTTTGAAATATAATAGTGGAAACCAGAAACCACTTAAAAAAACGGGGAGATACCGAAAATCCTTATGAGTAGGGAAATTTTAAAATATTTATAAAAATGGATGCACAAAAAGTTGACATGTTTATTATGGCAAACAGTAAGTTCTTTGAAGGTTATCAATTAGGTTTAATTAGAGAACGTTTAGTTATGCTCGATGATTCAAAATGGATAGCAATTCAAACACTTCAATTTAAAGACCCAACAATAAGTTTGATAGTTTCACTTTTAGCTGGTCAATTAGGTATTGATAGATTTTTAATAGGCGATACAGGAATGGGTGTAGGTAAACTATTAACTTGTGGAGGGCTTGGAATTTGGGCTATCATAGATTGGTTTATGATAATGGGAGCTACAAGAGAAAAAAATATGGAAAAACTCCAACAACTTCTTTACTAAAACAAAGTGACCAAAAGCAAGTTATATTTATTATTAATATTAGCTTGTATCGCAGGGTATATTTGGCTTTTAATAACATTTTACACCAATTCAACATCTAAAGATAATGAATTTGGAGTATGTATATTTAAAAGCATTACAACTATACCCTGCCCTTCATGTGGTTCAACAAGAGCTATTTTGGAATTTTTAAAAGGCAATTTTTTAGGCTCATTGTATTGGAATCCAATTGGATTTGTCCTTATCACTATCATGTTTGGTTCGCCAATTTGGGTTTTTTATGATATACTTACAAAAAAATCGTCTTTATTTAATTTTTATAACCACACAGAACTTTTTCTAAAAAGAAAATGGATAGTGATACCAGCTATTTTACTCGTTTTAGCAAATTGGATTTGGAATATTTATAAAGGATTATGATTACAACCGAAGATTTTCAGTATATACCAAGTGAGCATGAGGCAGAAAAAGCCTCGAACAGCTACCTAATGTCTCTATTAGCAATAATTGCAGGGCTTCCACTCCCAATAATTAATTTAATTGCCACTATTGTTTTTTATTTAGGCAATAGAAAAGGAACTTATTTTGTGAGATGGCATTGCACACAAGCATTAGTATCACAGCTCACTGTTTTAATGATGAATAGCGTTGGTTTTTGGTGGACAATTTCAATTATTTTCAGCGATGAAGTAATTAGCGGAAAATACATCTCTTACATCATTACAATTTTAATTTTCAACATATTAGATATAATTGCTACCATTTACACTGCAATTAAAACCAGAAATGGAATTCATGTAGAATGGTGGTTTTATGGTGGTTTAACCAACTTAATTTGTAAACCTTGATGAAAAAGCTATTTATTCAACTTCTAATTATTTTATTTTTATTTTACACAACTTGGTTTGTTTTGTATCAAGTTGATTGGATGCGTATTTTTAATGTTGAACAAACTACAAAAAAAACAGAAGAAAAATTAGGAGATTTATATTGGGATTTATTGAAAAAAACAGAAAACGAAATTCAATCAATATCTATAGTATCCCCTATAGATACATTAATCAATCATATTTGTTTAAAAAATGAAATAGACAGAACAAAGATAAAATTTCATTTATTGAAAAAAGATGAAGTTAATGCCTTTGCACTTCCGAACAATCATCTTGTTGTATATTCAGGACTTATTGATGAATGTGAAAATGAAGCAGAATTATGTGGCGTATTATGCCACGAAATTGCTCATTTAGAAAAACAGCATGTAATGAAAAAATTAGGCAAAGAAGTAGGATTGGCAGTATTAATTTCGATGGCAACAGGAAACGGTAATTCTGCAATAGCTAAACAAACCTTAAAACTATTATCGTCGTCAGCTTATGACAGAAATTTAGAAACTGAAGCTGACTTAACTGCTACTGATTACTTAATTAATGCTAATATTGACCCTGAGCCTTATGCAAATTTTTTATTCAGACTCTCTAAAGAAAATAATTTACCTAAACAAATTTCTTGGATAAGTACACACCCTGATTCAGAAGAGCGATCGATGAAAATTATTCAATATGTTGAAAACCGAAAGACTATAAAAGATAGCATATTAACATCTAATCAATGGAATTCATTAAAAGAAAAAATTAACTTGACAGAATAAGATTATATTTACAAATCATTTTAAGTATTAAAATAAAAAAAATCATGCAAATTCAATTTCTCGGAGCAGCACAGGAAGTAACAGGTAGTAAACATTTAATAACTACAAATAAAGGAATAAAAATATTGCTTGATTGTGGCATGTATCAAGGTAAAGGCTTAGAAACCGACTCAATGAATCGTGATTTGGGTTTTGAACCAAGCGAAATAGATTATTTGGTACTTTCGCATGCTCATATCGACCATTCTGGTTTAATACCCTATATTCATAAAAATGGATTTAATGGAACCATAATATGCACGCCTGCTACAAGAGATTTGTGTTCTATTATGCTTGCCGATTCTGGCAAAATACAAGAGCATGATACTTTAATCAACAATAAAAAAAGAGAATTTCATAATTTACCTCCTCTCCTACCTTTATATACTTTGGAAGATGCCCAAGCTGCATTGCAATGTTTTGTAAGCGTCCCATTCCACAAAGAATTTTTAATTGAAAATGACATAACAGTTGTATTTACCGACACAGGTCATATTTTGGGTAGTTCTGCCATTAATTTAACAATTAAAGAAGGTGAAAAAACACACAAAATATGTTATACCGGTGATATTGGACGTTATCAAAAACGTATTTTAAAAGCACCCGAAACATTTCCTCAAGCTGATTATATTATTACAGAATCAACTTATGGCGATCGCTTACACGAAAACCTTGAAGATGCCGAAAAACAATTGTTAAAAGTTGTAATAGATACGTGTACCAAGAAAAAAGGGAAACTTATCATCCCAGCCTTTAGCATTGGCAGAACACAGGAAATTGTATATGCTCTCGACCGCTTGAAATCTCAAAAATTATTGCCCGATGTAGATGTATATGTTGACAGTCCTCTATCAACCAACGCTACGATTATTATGCGTATGCACCCCGAATGTTTTAACAACGAAATTTTAGAATATATGAAAACCGACCCCGACCCATTCGGTTTTAAAAATTTACATTATATCCAAAGTGTTGACCAATCAAAAGCATTAAACCACAACAATAAACCTTGTATTATTATTTCGGCATCTGGTATGATGGAAGCAGGCAGGGTAAAACATCATTTGGCAAATAACATTGAAAATCATAAAACAACTATTTTAATTGTAGGATATTGTGCTCCAACTACTTTGGGTGCAAAAATAAGCAGAGGCGATAAAATAGTTTCAATTTACGGACGCAATTATGATGTAAAAGCTGATATTGAACATTTAGAATCTTATTCTGCACATGGAGATTACGAAGAAATGACAGAATTTTTAAGCTGTCAGGATAAGGAAAAAGTAAAAACAGTTTTTTTAGTACATGGCGAAATTGAAGTGCAAGAAAATTATCGCAATCATCTTAAAAAGAATGGATTTGGAAAGATAGAAATTCCAAAACTAAAAGCAATTTATAATTTGTAATTTGATATTTTATACAATTATTTTACAAACCTTTATGGTTGTTTTCAGGTTCTTCGTGTACGTGTACTTCGCATTTATCAATAGATGCACGAATGGCTTCCTCCACTTTGTGCGATATTTCATGTGCCTGTTCTATTGTTAAGCTTGGTTCTACATGGATATTGAGTTCTACAAAAGTAAAAGCCCCTGACGTTCTTATTTTAAGATTATGAAACGTCAATACTTCGGGTATTCTTTTAATAACATTTGTTATTTTTTCGATAGTTTCTGGCGAAGTACGGTCTAAGAGTACATCAACAGAACGTTTTCCTAAACGAAAAGCTACAAAAATAACAATTCCAGCAACTATAAGTGCAGCAAAAGAATCGGCATAAAAGAAAATTGGTAGTTGAGTCCACTCATAAATTTTGACACAAACTAATCCTAATAACACCACTGCTGAACTCCAAATATCGGTAGAAAAATGCAGAGCATCTGCCTCTAAAGCTTGACTATTATGTTTTTTGGCAACTACATATAGTTTTTTCGACCTCCACGCATCAATAATAATTGATAAAATTACAACAATAAAACTAAATATAGTTTGAATGGTATTTAACTCTAAACCTTTTCCAGAAATTATTCTGTGTGTTGCTTCATATATAATCCAAAAACAAGTGATAAACAATAACAAGGTTTCAATAAAAGCTGATAAGTTTTCAAATTTACCATGTCCATAATGATGATTTTTATCTGCAGGTTTATCCGAAAGTCTTACTGTTAAATAGGTAATAGCTGCTGCAATAAAATCAAGTCCTGAATGCAAGGCTTCAGATAATATCCCTATACTACCTGTTAATAAGCCAACTATTAATTTTCCACCAGTAAGTACAATTGCAGCAAATACGGATATTAACGCAACTTTTTTCTTTTCTTCTGTGGCAATTAAGTCTTCTGTGTGCATAGTTTAATATTTTTCGACAAAAATAATTTCATTTTTTTACATAGAAAAGTGTTTTTTTTAAAAGTTATTACCACGTAAACAATTGAATTTTAAATATTAAAAACATTGATAGAAAATATTCTATCTTTCCTTTAACTATTTTTTTTCAATGCTTTCAATAATCTTTCACAAGCCACATCTATTTCTTCATACGTAATAGTAAGCGGCGGTATTATTGATAAACTATTATGGTTGAATAAAAACCAGAAAGTAATAATTCCATTAGCAATACAACTTTCAACTATATTTTCAATTTTTTTAGGTTGCTTCAATTCTATTGCCATAAATAAACCTTTTCCACGAATTTCTTTAATAGAAGGATGTG
>CAYTJB010000043.1:8806-11934 GCA_964437995.1 uncultured Bacteroides sp.
TCCTAAAAATAGCAGCTTTTTCTTCTGCTTTTTCCATTAGATTTTCGTTTAAAATAACTTCCAAAGTAGCTAACGAAGCAGCACAACTTACAGGATGTCCGCCAAAAGTAGTGGCATGTCCCAGCAAAGGATGCTTGCCATTAAGGCAATCCATCATGGTATTTGAAGCAATAAAAGCACCTAAAGGCATTTCGCCACCCATACTTTTGGCAATACATAATATATCGGGTACAACCTGATAATGTTCAAAAGCAAACAATTTACCCGTTCTGCCGTAGCAAGTTTGTATTTCATCAAAAATCAATAAAGTGCCTGTTTCGTTACATTTTTTACGCAATGCTTTCAGAAAATCATTATCAGCAGGTACAATTCCCCTACCCGATTGTATTACTTCTGTTACTACGCAAGCTGTTTGTTCGGTAATTTGCTCTAAATTGCTGATATTATTGAATTCTAAAATTTTAACATCAGGCATTAAAGGACGAAATGGTTGTTTGTAGCGTTCATCACTCAATAAAGTAATTGCTCCCATTGTACTGCCATGATACGCTCCTTTAAAAGCAATAATTTCGGTACGTTGCGTATATTTACGTGCCAATTTCAATGCACCTTCAATGGCTTCGCTGCCCGAATTTACAAAATAAGTCATATTGAGTGATGCAGGCAATACTTCTGCTAATTTTTTTGCAAGTTTTACCTGCGGGCTTTCTACAAACTCACCATATACCATCACGTGCATATACTTATCAAGCTGCTCTTTAATAACAGCAAGCACTTTAGGATGGCGATGCCCAATATTGCTCACTGATATGCCCGACATCAAATCAATATAATCTTTTCCAAACCTATCATACACATAAATGCCTTCGGCTTTTTCTACTTCTATTTGAAATGGAGAAAAATTAGATGTTTGTGCTATATATTTCTTAAAATCAGACTTTAAATTATTCATAGTCAATATTCTTTTGTACTACAAAAGTCATAAAAAAATCATTACCTACCATCAGTTTTCTCAATTATTTTCAAGGAAGTATAAGTTTGCATTAAATTTGTTATTATTTTTGCACAAAACATACATTTATGCGATTAAAAAAAAATATTATTGCTGTTGCTTTTATTTTTTCAATTTCAGTTCAAGCACAAAAGAAAGTTGATAACAAACCTGCAACTATCAAATGGTATTCTTTTGAAGAAGCCTTGACAAAAAATGCACAATTTCCAAAGAAAAAAATATTTGTGGACGTTTATACCGATTGGTGTGGTTGGTGCAAAAAAATGGATGCAACTACATTTTCCGACCCCATGATTATTAATTACATGAATGAAAACTTTTATGCCGTAAAACTAAATGCCGAACGTAAAGACAGTTTAATCATTGATGGTAAATTATTTGTAAACCCAAATCCAACTGTAAATCGCTCTACACATCAAGTAGCTGAAATGTTGTTAAACAATCGTATGTCCTACCCTTCTTATGTTTTTTTAGATGAAATGGGAAGATCTATTACCGTTGTACCCGGTTATGTTGAAGCTGTGGGTTTCGAGCCTATTTTGCATTATTTTGGCGAAAACCAATATTTAAAAATGGCTTGGGAAACGTATCAAAAACAATTTGTTGGAAAAGTTGGGAAGTAACAAAAAGCAATAAATCACTTTTTTACAAGTGAAAATATGTATATTTGATAAGAACAAGTCAAAATATTAAAATTAGTGTTTGCAAAAAATGTATATTTTTATTATTGGTGTCAATTTTGTTTTACAGAACCTCTTTTTTGTCATGCTGACGAAGGAAGCATCTCATCCTAATAAAATAAAATGATTACTTTATTAATTGAGATTCCTCGCTATCACTCGGAATGACAAAATAACATGTCAACAAAATATGTAAATTATAACATTTTCTTGCAAACACTAATTAATAATAAAACTAATACAAATCAAAAGAAAAATTAGAAAAATAATATGAGCAAAACTATCAAAAGTATCGAAAAATATCGTTTTAATACCTTTACTGATGGAAATTATGACGAAACAATTGAAATTACCGGCGAAATTATGTCGCATGCAGAATATGACACACAAGAAAATCTTACAATTTCTATCACTTACGACACTCATGGCAATGTAGCCGAACATATTGTTTATGCTTACAATGAGCAAAATAAAATGATTGAAGAATTACTTTTCGACGAAGACGAAGTAGTTGAAAAACGTCAATTTGAGTACAATAATGAAGGTTTGATTGCAAAAGAAAAGATATTCTATATGGACGATTCTTTTGACACCATGCTTTATACCTACGATGCTGATAATATGCTTATTGAAAAGAAATTAATAAATACCGACAACGAAATAGAATCTATTCATAAATTTCAATTTCAAAACAAAAAAATTATCAATGAAGGCGATTATGATGCTGAAAATAATTTAATCTACGAAAAGAGCTATACTTACGATGAAAAGGGGAATTTGATAAAATTGAGCAGTTATGATGCAATTGAAGACGAAACTTTAGAAATTTTTTACGAATACGACGAAAAAGGAAATAGAATCAAAATTTTAAACCACGATAAAACAGGAAAACTTGCCACAAGGTCAACTTACAAATACAACGATGCCAACCAAATTATAGCTTTAGTTGAAGACACTACCTTACTTAGTACAACGTATTTGCTTGAATACGATGAAACCGGAAAAGTAAAAACGCAAAAAGAAATAGGCGAAAACGAAGAAGCAATTGCCACAACATCATATTCTTACGATGGCGATATGCTTATTGAAACGACTTCGGAAGGCGAAGGCTACAGCCATAATTATATAATAAAAAGTGAGATAGAATACTATAATAATTAGCCTATTCAAACCTTCCAAAAGGGAGGACTTTATATTACATCAAAGTGAATTATAAATTAATCCAAATATACTGGTTCTTAATAGGTTTGTAAAGCAAAGCTACTAAGAACCAGTATAAATTGGAGCGTGCCCAGAACAAGACTTGAACTTGCACGACCTTTCGGTCACTACCCCCTCAAAGTAGCGTGTCTGCCAATTTCACCACCTGGGCTTTAGGAGTGCAAAATTATAAAAAAATCAATGAATTGCAATATTTTCTTATTTATTCTACCTAA
>CAYTJB010000043.1:11944-15558 GCA_964437995.1 uncultured Bacteroides sp.
TCGTTTCATATATCGGTAAAAAAAATTAATTTTGCAAAATGATTAAGAAACTGATATACTTACTATCCATAGTTGCTTTATTTCAACTAAGTTCATGCAGCAAATATCAACGCTTGCTCAAAAGCTCTGATCATGCCAAAAAGCTTGAAATGGGGATAAAATACTATGAAAAGCATGATTACATTCGTGCTTTACAAATGTTTGATGATGTTATTGCCATATACAGAGGCAAAGAACAAGCTGAAAAAATTCACTATTATTACGCGTATTGCTACTATGGAGAAGAAGATTACATAGTTGCAAGCTATCATTTTAAGAATTTTGCAAAAATTTTCCCAAATAGCAAATATGCCGAAGAATGCTTATACATGGGTGCCTATTGCAAATATTTAGATTCTCCTACTTATACGCTCGATCAAACAAGTACTCATGAAGCACTTAAAGATTTACAACTGTTTATTAATTTTTATCCCAAAAGCGAGAGAGTAGCCGAAGCCAATAAATTAATTGACGCTTTACGCTTAAAACTTATTCAAAAAGCTTTGGATATTGCCAAATTATATTTCAAAACAGAATCATATAATTCAGCACAAATTGCATTTACAAATATTTTAAAAGATTTTCCCGAAACCACTTATCGTGAGGAAATTATGTTTTATATCGTAAAATCAAATTATTTTTATGCAAAAAATAGTATTGATTCCAAAAAACAAGAAAGATATAAAACTGTTATAGATGCCTATTCTGCATTGTTAAACAACTTCCCTGAATCAAAATTTAAAAATGATGCAGAGGTTTATTACAAGGATGCCATATTAACTCAAGAAAACAATTAAATCATAATTATACAAAAATGGATTTTAAAAAAATTAAAACGGAAACAACCGCTGTAACGCGTAATACCACAGATTTTTACAAAACTACCAATAATGTGTATGAAAATTTAGCCATATTATCAAGACGTGCTAACCAAATTTCGACAGAAATAAAAGAAGAATTACACAGTAAACTTCAAGAATTTGCCACGCCAAATGATAATTTGGAAGAAATCTTTGAAAATAGAGAACAAATAGAAGTAGCTAAATATTACGAACATTTACCTAAACCTACTTTGCTTTCAATCAATGAATTTTTAACTGATAAAATTTACTACAGAAACCCTGTAAAAGAAGCTTCTGGTAATCAATTTTAATTAAAAAACATACAGATGAAGGTATAAATGAGCTTTTGAAGTGTAATTTATACCTTTTTTTATTTTTTTAAAAAAGTGTAATATGCTGAATGGCAAAAAAATATTACTTGGTATAAGCGGGGGAATTGCAGCTTACAAAACTGTTTTTCTAATTCGCTTGCTTGTAAAAGCCGGAGCAGAAGTAAAAGTAGTAGTTACTAAAAATGCACTTCAGTTTGTTACAAAACTTACACTCGAAACCTTATCGAAAAACAAGGTTTACGATGATCTGTTTGCTGACAATAATGATTACTCAACGGAACATATTGCATTAACCGATTGGGCTGACTTATTTGTAATAGCACCCGCCACAGCCAATATAATTGGTAAACTTGCCAATGGCATTGCCGATGACGCTTTATCAACCTCATTGTTGGCTTTTAATAAAACGATTTTTAGCTCCAGCTATGAATTGCAAGATGCACGAACATTTTGCAGTTCAAAAAAACATAGCTTATTTGCAATCCAAAGGCATACTTTTTATTGAAGCTCCTATTGGCGACCTTGCTTGCGGTTACGAAGGCAAAGGACGCATGGAAGAACCCGAAAACATATTTGCTGCTATCAATAAATATGTTGAACAAAAAGCACCACTAAAAGGTAAAAAAGTATTAATTACTGCTGGACCTACTTATGAAGCTATTGACCCTGTGAGGTTTATTGGCAATCATTCATCTGGCAAAATGGGGTTTGCATTGGCAGAAGTTTTTGCCAATTTAGGAGCTAAAGTAACATTAATTGCAGGTAGTGTTCAAATAGAAACAAAACATCCACTAATTGAACAAATTAATGTGGTTTCAGCTAAAGAAATGCACGAAAAATGTATCAAGTTTTTTCCAAAGTCCGATTATACCATAATGGCTGCTGCCGTTGCCGATTTTACTGTTTTAAATCCTGAAAAAAATAAAATAAAAAAAACAAAGGAAGTTCCTCAAATTAAACTTACTCCTACCGTAGATATTCTTGCTGAATTAGGAAAACTAAAAACCACAAAACAACTATTGGTAGGCTTTGCACTTGAAACGGATAAGGAAAAAGAGAATGCACTAAAAAAACTGAATAATAAAAACCTTGATTTTATCGTTCTAAATTCTTTAAATGATAAAGGAGCTGGTTTTGGACACGACACCAATAAAGTTTCTATTTTTGATAAAAAAGGAAATAGCAAACATTTTGATTTGAAACCGAAAACAGAAATTGCCAAAGATATTGTAAGCTATGTGCTTAAAATTAAAGTATAAAAAACCATGAAGAAAATCTCATTCTATATAATTTTTGCCATTTTGCCATTTTGTGGCATTGCACAAGAGTTTATTTGCAATGTGCAAGTTTCGGCACCACAAGTACAAGGAACCGACCGCAGTGTATATGATAATTTAAGAACTGCATTGTACGAGTTTGTGAATACTAAATCGTGGACAAATTATTCATACAAACCAGAGGAGCGGATAGAGTGCAGTATATTAATCACAATTAGCGAAAGAGTGAGCCAAGACGAATTTAAAGGTACTTTAAATTTGCAATTGCGTCGCCCAATTTATCGCACTTCTTACAATTCTGTATTGTTAAATTATGTTGATAAAGATTTTCAGTTCAAATATGTTGAATTTCAAACTTTAGAATATGTAGATAATTCATTTACATCTAACTTAACTTCAGTAATAGCTTATTATTGTTATTTGTATTTAGGCTTAGATTTCGATTCATTTTCGCCCAACGGAGGAACTCCTTATTTTGAAAAAGCTCAAAATATTGTAAATCTTGCACAAAATGCCCCCGAAAAAGGCTGGAAATCATTCGAAAGTCAAAAAAATCGTTACTGGATAGTAGAAAATTTATTGAATAGTGCATACAGTTCTGTACGTCAGGCAAGTTATAAATACCATCGCTTAGGCTTAGATGCAATGTACGATAATATTGAAACAGGAAGAACAGCCATTGCCGAAAGTGTTGATTTACTCAGGAAAGCATACAGAGAAAAACCAGGACTATTCAGCATACAGTTATTTATGGATGCAAAATCTGATGAAATTGTTAATATTTTTTCAAAAGCCTCTCCACAAGATAAAGCAAAGGTTATTAATGGCTTAATAGAAATTGACCCCGCCAATGCAAGTAAATACCAAGCTATTTTAAACAAAAATTAAAAGGTTATAATTCCTATATTTTATCGTATAAAATAGTTGAGGGCTTCACTTCAAGTAAAGCCCATCACTAACTACACATACCAATCCTGTCAAAGTTTAAAACTTTGACAGGATCGCTAATTTTTTTGCATCACTCTCAAAAATAATTTCCACACATTTACTTTCTTTTTTTACCTTTGTGCTATACGAATCTTTTTATTTTTCAATATGCTTTCACATTTATACATTGAAAATTA
>CAYTJB010000044.1:0-15504 GCA_964437995.1 uncultured Bacteroides sp.
AAATAGCAAAATTAATTTCAAATAAAATACAAATTATAAAGGAGGCTTAGTATAATATGAAATGCCCACAAACAAATATTGCACACCAACCGAGAATGATATTATGAGCAGTCTTCCTAATAATCGGGACAGACTATTTAACAATCAAATACTTATAAAAATAATAACAGATGAAATATTCAAGTGTAATAAATGGCAGACCAACCGAAAATGATTAAAAATAAAAATCAGGGAATTAGGATTTTATAATTTAGATTTTATAATTAGATTTTGGCTATTGCATTATTTTATTCATTTAGGAGGGTTCTAAAAATTCATTTTCCCTAATTTTAGAAAGAAATAAGGTTTTGTAGGTTTGGCAATCAATTTTCTACTAAGGTTTAAAAATTAAAATAAGGTTTTTTAATAACAAAAATTATAAGTAATTGAACTTTAAATTTTTTACATAGGATACATGTTTTTTAAACTTTATTTTTAGCTTCATAACTTTAGTAGAAACAAGAACATAAAGTTTTCAACCTAATTATCTTATTTTAAAAAACATGACTAATAAAACTAATATTTAGAACGCCCCATAAAAGAATTATTGATTTTTATAATAAAATCTATTATATTTTTTCCCTTTTTGAATGACTGAACCCTTTTTTACATATTTAATAAATACAACTATTAATAGTACAATCAATCCAACTGTCAACAAAATGAGTCTAATTTTTCCTATATTCCACGAAAAACAATTCAAATAAACACCAAATAGTCTGCCAATTATAACACATAATGTACTCCATATAGTTGCTGATATAAGTGCAATAGGTAAAAATATACTTGGCTTAATTTTCAACAATCCTGTTACAACCGATGTATAACCCCTAATAAACGGTGTTAAACGCCCAATAAATATATATATAATTTTGTCATTTGATATCTTTTTTTTATATTTTTCAATAGTTTGTAAAGAAATTGGTACCCAACTTGGCTTCTTTTGAACAATATAAGATCCTAAAAAATAGAATATAATGTAAAGAATATTGGTACCAATAAAATCAGCTAAAATTGCTGTTAGTATCAAAAAAGGTAAGTAAAGGAGTCCTTTTAATGTTAAGGAACCTGCAATCATAAGCACCATTTCATTAGGTATGGGATTCGGAACTCCAATTTCCTGAGAAAATACCAGCAGAAAGATGGCTAAATAACCATAATTTGTAATAAAAATGATTAGTTCTTCAGGCATACTGATTAATTAATTGAATATCTATTTGAGAATTCAGTAAATCTGAATAAACATCAATTAATTTTTCACGAATATTATTTTTTTCAAATTGAGTAATGAGTTTTGATGAAATCTCTAATCCTCTGATATATGCATTATCATCAACCATTAATCTATTTATCCAATTTGCAAATTCATCAGTATTATTTGCACTTAAATATTCATGTTTGTACAGTAGTTTATATTCTGGAATGTTCCGATAAACAACTGGCATTCCTGAAGCAGCAGCTTCTAATGGCGCCAGAGGACAATTTTCTTGATAGGATGGAAATAATAACATGTCACCACCTGCATAAAGGCAAGGCATATTTTCTAACGAGAATAATCCTGCAAATTTTACATTGGGCGAAGCTGATGCAATTTGCTTTTCTAAGTTTTTTATTCCTTCGGTCAATTTTCCAAAAGGTCTTCCACCAATCCACCGAAACTGAGCATTCGGAATCTGCTTGGCAACTTCAATAAAATCAGCACAACCTTTTCTTCTTTCTAATTGTCCAACGCCCAATACACAAAAATCATATTCTTTAAGACCCAATATTGCCCTGCCTCTTTTACGAAGTTCAATATTGCTTTTCCAATTATCAACCAGAAGTGGGTTATTCATAACGACGATATTGGTTTTAACACCTAAATCTTTAATTGCCTTTTCAACCGTAGGGCTAATAGCAATACAAACATCTGCGTAGGAATAAACTTGTTTAAAATACCATTTCATAATTGGCATTAATAGTTTTGCTGCTGGTATTGAACCTATGATTGAATCAGGGATTACATGAACAGTGAAAACTTTTCTGCCTTTGTATCTTAAACCTCTTAAAAAATAATAAGGACCATAAGAATGACAATGCATAATATCGCCAATACCTTCATTATTAATCAGAACTTCTACATCATCATCAGCTTTTAAAAGCTCTATGCAATTTAAAAATGCGGTATTTACACCCTCACCTTTCATGTTGAGTATCATAGTCTCAGAACAAACATTAATTTTCATAATTATGATTTAATTCTAATTTATAAGTAAAAGGAAACTTTATTTAGAATTGCTTTCTGCAATCAATTGCCCAATCTATATATTCAAAAATACAGTTAAATGGTTAATCACTTCCCTTTTAAAAGGTTAATTTTTAATAATAAGAATATTTATAATCCTAAACGCTAGCTGAAAAGCTTAATTTATTAAAACTAGATAACTTTTTGTAATCTTTACCATTTAGCACTAAATTTTTTACAAATTTCCATGACCATAAAGTTGCAATTTCTGAAACTCTGATCAGCAATAAAGTAATATTTATAATCACAAAAATAATAGGTAGTGCCTTATGATATCTTACTAATAAGGCTTCAAATGAATCAAAATCAATTTGATAAACTATTAAAGCCGATACTATTATTGTAAATAATATGCTTAAATAAAAAAACAAGTTAAATAAAAAGAAAAATTTAATTGTTTTCATTGGTTTAATTATTTTTGTTTGTACAAATTAAACATTTCTATATTAACTTATCATGTTCTAAATGTTAATATTACATTAAGTTTTGGTGATTATTAATCTTATAAATTATAGCTTCATAAGGAGCTATAATCAATTGCTTATCAAATAAAATCCCTTCTTTAACAGAATGTGTTGAAAGCAATATTTCCCATTTTTTCTTTTCTTCAAGTTTGATACTTTTCTTTTTTGATGTAAAGTTTAAAGCAATGGTAAGTTTTTCATCATCAAAATATTTTGTAAAAACCAAAAAGCCCTTTTTGCCTTTTTTAAAAGGTATAAAACCTCCTTTGTATAAGGATGGGTATTTTTTCCTAAGTTTTATTAACTTGAGATAAAGATTAAAAAGAGAATTTTCATCATTTTTCTGATTTAAAACATTTATTTTTTTATAATTTTTATTAACGGGCAACCAAGGTTTAACCTTTGAAAATCCTGCAAAAGTATCTGAATTCCATTGCATAGGTGTTCTTGATCCATCTCTGCCATTATATAAGGGCCAAAAACGTTTACCCAAAGGATCTTTTATGTTTTGATAGCTTATTATAGTGTTTTTCATTCCAATTTCTTCACCATAATAAATAAAGGGAGTTCCTTTTAATGTAAGAAGTAAAACGGCTTCAATTTTTGCTTTTTCTATCTGATTTGTACGTAAAGGGTTTCTGTTTATACTTCTTTTTAAATCGTGATTTGATAAAACATTGCATAACCATCCGTTATTAGGAATACTTTTTATCCATTTTTTTATACATTGATAATAATTATATGCATTCCACTTTTGAAACATCAAAGAAAAATCAAATGCCAAATGAATACCTTTTTCTCCATCCGCCAAATAACGTGCAGATAACTCAGCATTTCCTGGTGGCATTACATAAATTTCACCAATTAATACCTTATCATTGTACTTATCAACTAATTTCCTTAGCTTTTTAACTATTTCAAGCGATTTTTTCCGATTTCGCGAATACTTATGTTCTTGAAGAAATGGAATATTAATATTTAACGGATTATTCCTGTATTTTTTGTCTTTGATAATCATATTAATAACATCCAATCTGAAACCATCCACACCCATTTCAAGCCAAAACTTAATTTCTTCAAAAAAAGCTTTTAACATCTCTTTATTCCGCCAGTTTAAATCGGGTTGCTCCTTAAAAAACGAATGCAGGTAATACTCTTTAGTTTTAGCATCAAATTGCCAGGCGCTATTCCCAAACGAAGATTTCCAGTTATTGGGAACTTTCCTTTTTTTATCAGATTTCCAAATATACCAATCACGTTTAGAATTATCTAATGATGAACTTGACTCAATAAACCATGGATGTTGATTTGAAGTATGATTCATAATCATATCCATAATTATTTTTATATTTTTTGAATGAGCAATTTCTAAAAGATTTTTAAAGTCTTCAAGATCTCCATATTCGGGATTAATTGCTCTATAGTCTGAAACATCATAACCAAAATCAATATTAGGAGATTTATATATTGGGGAGAGCCAGATGGCATCAACACCAAGTTGTTTTAAATAATCTAACTTGCAGATAATTCCATTAATATCACCAATTCCATCATCGTTAGAATCACAAAAGCTCCTTGGATAAATATGATAAATTACACCATGCTTCCACCAAACCCATTCGTTTGTTTCTTTTTGGTTCATTTCAAGAGAATTTTACTTAAAGGTTTACATCTCTTAAAAATTTTTCCAGTATTGTTGATTTATTATAGTTTTTTGAACGTTCAATGGCAGCTTCTTTAAATGATTTTTGAATAAAAATGTCGTTAAAATAATAAATTATATTTTCAGCCATTTCGTCAATATTTGAAACAAGAAATCCATTTTTATTATCTTCAATAATATCTTTTGGTCCCTTGATATTGTATGCAATAACAGGTAATCCACAACTTAATGATTCTAGTACTACACAACTAAAAGTGTCAAATTTAGAAGGTAAAATCAATAAATCAGAAGAGGAATAAATAATTGGTAATTTCTCATGTTCAATCCATCCTAAATAAATAGCTTCTGGCAAAGCTGCCTTTAGCTCTTGTTCGGCAGGTCCATTCCCTGCAATAACAATTTTTAAGTCATGAATCTCCGTTTTGATTTTTTGATAAATTTCAGGCAATTCCATTACTCCTTTTTCTTTACTTAACCTTCCGGCAAAAAGCAAAACAGTTTCCTGATGCTCTATATTAAACAGTTTCTTTTTTGCTGCTTTTTTAGGTATGAATATATCTTCAACCCAATGAGCTGTCATTAAAACCTTGGAACTATCAAATCCCATTTTAGGACTTGTTAGCCATTTTTGTTGATCTGTATTTAAAACAAATAAACTGTCGAAGGCATTATAATATGTTCTTAGTAATCGTGTGAAACGATTTAAGTTATTCCTGTCAATATTTAATACTTTTTTTGCAAACATTATCCAATCGGTATGAATGTAGAAATGAGCCTTAACAGAATAGGCATTTTTAAGATAAATTGCAGCTAAGCCCATTAAGCCTTCGGTAGAACATATAATTCTATCATATTCATTTTCGTGAAAGAGTTTGTGAATTTCCAAATAATTAGGAACTCTAATTGTTTGCTCTTGATACATTGGCAATGTAAATTCTGCCAAAGGCTTTATTATGATAAGATGATCGCAAGATTTTAATGTATTGCTACAAACTAAAATATCAATAGGTAGGTTTCTTAGTTTTATCTCCTGAAGTATAGATTGTAGTACCATAGAAACACCATTGTTATCTTCAAAAGTATCTGTTAGCCACAACATTCTTTTTGGATGTTCGAGTTTGCCGATTGTTTCAGAAAACGTATGTAACAATGGACGAACATTATACAGCACCTTGGAACTGGTATAGTTTGCTGCTAATATCAATGCCGAAGCTAAAAAAGGAAAAGAAAGTCCATCCATAAAATCAGACAAATTAGGATTGCTCATCCTGTTGTTTTTATCTTTATTAAAATATTTACTTTCTTTATCAATATAGGCTCTAAATTCGCTGGGCAATTCAAATTTGTCAATTAGGTTATTCAAATCAAAATCTTTAAAATTGCCTTGAAGCTGAAATCTATCTATTTTCTTTATCAATCTCTTAAAAAGTATAGTATTTAATTTATCGCTGATTGAAAAAATTGATTTTTTATATATTTCTACAATATTTTCAGGGTCATTTTTTGTAGTTTCGGCAATACTTAAAGCATCTTTAAAAACTGATTTATACACTTTGGGAACTAATATCTTTTTGGTATAGGACGGTACTTTTCCTTGAAAACAATTGTGAAATAACTCAATAAAATTCATGGTTACTTTATGTCTTCTTAATTCGGCAAACCCATTTGATACCAATAAGGCAATCAGTTTATCCTGTGATGTTCCTTTGTGTAAAAGAATTCTCAGTAAGCCGGGATCATTTCTGTTCAATGCAATCTGAAATACATAATCAAGAAATGCAACAGTTAACTTTTCGCTATTATGGTGTGAGCCATAAGGAGCCATATTTCCTTCTTTAATAGCTTGTAATGTTAGTTCTGATGGTTTAAAATCTCTTAATTTTTCATTTAACTGTGGTACATATAATAATGTCCCTGTTAATCCAGAGAAAAAACCCATGTGGCTATCAGAACCACCCGACATACTTTTTTTGTAAGGATTTTTACAAAACCTGTTAGCAGCAATACCAGTTTCCTTAGATAATTGATCAATTCGTTCAGGTGTTAAACTTTCGAGCCATACTTTTACAAGCATATTTTGCCAAGTATCTCTTTGTCCGTTTAAAACTTCAAAACGCTCAAAAACCAATGCCATTTTATTAAAAAAATCTAAATTAGGAATACTTGAAGAGTTGTAATGATATAACGGATGAGCCCAAATTGTAGGAATGTCATTCTCTAAAGCATAATACTGGAAAGCATATACATTATTCCTGAGCTTATTAAGCATTTTTTCGTGCTGAGAATTAAACCCGTAAGTTAAAACATGAATTCCAATATTAAAATCGGGTACTGTACAACTAAATTCTGCAGCTGTAAGAAGATCAAAGCCTTTGTCTTGCATCTCATAACAAGAACGAGCATTGTTGTGGTTAGTAATCGTAAAGGCAGTGCAATTATTTTGTTTAAGGGTTTTAATTAAAGTCTCAGATTTTAACCATGTTTCAGGTAAATTCAAAATTCTGCCCAGCAATTCATCAGGAACATCACTGTTATAATCATGACAATGTAAATCAATTCTTAACGTATCATCAATTGGATATTTTGAGTATTGCTCTGTTTGAAAAATATCTAATTCGTTGATTAATTCTTTTTGAAAGGACTGTTTTTCTATTAATAATTGCTTCATACTATTTTATTTTGCTAACATTTTGCAAAATAATAATTTATTAAACAATTATCAAAGTTTTGAATATTAATTTAATGTGAATTTTAAGTTAATTAATTTGTAACATTTCTATCAATTTTTAGCAAAATAAATATAAAAAATAATTTTAGTAAAATACCTCATTAGCTTCCCTTTTGCAAAGTAAACCCAAATGTAGTTCCTATGCCAACACTACTTCTTACGTTAATAGTTTGTTTGTGAGCTTCAATGATGTGTTTTACAATAGATAAACCCAAGCCTGTTCCGCCTTCAGTGCGTGCTCTGCCTTTATCGGTGCGGTAAAATCGTTCAAACAAGCGGGGTATATCGGCTTCGCTTACACCTATGCCATTATCAGCAACTTCTATCAGCAGCAGATTATCCATATCATAAAAACTGACTTTAGTTAGAGCGTTTTCATCTTTTGAATACTTAACCGAATTTTCAATTAAATTAATTAGTACCTGCCGAATGCGTTCCCTATCGGCATATACCGTTTTTTGCTTTTCGTCGGTAGGAGTAATTTTTAAGGTAATGTTTTTATGTTGGGCTTTTATGTGCAGATGTTCAATAACTTCTTTAACCAGCGTAATAATATCAAAGGTAGTATAATTAAGTTTTAATTCGCCGGTTTCCAATCGCGAAATTTCTTCTAAATCATGCAAAATGGTAATCATCCTGTTTACGTTCTTTTCGGAACGCAACAAATATTCTTTATTAATGGAAGCATCGTCCATACCACCATCTAAAAGGGTTGAAATATATCCCTGAATATTAAAAACCGGTGTTTTCAGCTCATGCGAAACATTTCCGATGTATTCTTTACGGTAAATTTCTAATTTTTTTAAGTCTTCTACTTCCTTGCTTTTGTTTACAACCCATTCCAACACATCCTGATTTACATTTTCCAATAATTCAGGCGTGTTTTTCATTTGTTCAATAAAGCTTTTCTTAGATACTTTAATATTTTGAATGGTTTTGTAGATAATCCTGATTTTTTGGTAAATAAACTTTTCGACAGAATAATAGATAATGATAAACGAAAATACAAACATTCCTACCGATACACCTATAAAAGTAAGCCAATGAAATTTTCCAAATATCAATTCAAGCAATACATATATCAGCATAAAAAAAACCGCAATGAATATGGCATTGTTTAGGGCAATTTTTTTAGGATTTGAGTTATACATGGAATCAGTTAATGAGTTATTGGTTATTAAGTTATTATACGTTGCGTTTCACTTGCCACTTTTCTACTTGTCGCTTCTATTCTTCGTACTTATACCCAACACCTTTAATTGTTTTTAGATTTTCTATTCCAATTTTTTCGCGTATTTTTCTGATATGCACATCAATGGTTCTATCACCAACAATTACATCATCGCCCCAAACTTTCGAAAATATTTCGCTGCGAGTAAACACTTTATTCGGTTTTGAGCATAAAATAGAAAGCAATTCAAACTCTTTGCGAGGCAAAATAATTTCTTTATCATCTTTTATTACAAGATATTTCTCTTTATCAATAATAATATCTTTCAGCTCAACAGTAGTGTTCTTAGGTTGTTCGTTATCTTTATAACGTCTTAGTAATGCTTTTACACGGCTAATAATAACTTGGGGTTTAATAGGTTTGGTAATATAATCATCGGCACCAGCCTCAAAACCTGCTATTTGAGAATAATCTTCACCTCTTGCAGTAAGAAAAACCACCAATGTATTTGCTAATTTTGGATTTTTTCTAATTTCTGCACAAGTTTCAATCCCATCCATTTTAGGCATCATTACATCCAATATTATCAAATGTGGAAAAATGCTTGCCGATTTTTCAATAGCTTCCTTGCCATTTTCGGCAGTATGAACAGTGTAACCTTCTTTACGAAGGTTATAACCCAAAAATTCAAGTATATCAGGCTCATCATCAACTATGAGAATTTTCCATTCCATAACTTTCTGTTTTATTCAATTATTCCTTTTAACGAAATTTATTGAGATTCCTCGCTATCAATCGTAATGACAAAAGTATTTAATAACTAACAGCTAACAGCTAATAGCTTAATAACCAATAACTACTTCGTTTTAATTCCCAAGCAATAGTATTCAAATCCATTATTTTTCATTTCTTTGTAATCGAAGATATTTCTTCCATCAAAAATAACAGCTTGTTTCATTAATTTTTTAATCACTTCCCAGTTTGGAAAACGAAATTCAGTCCATTCGGTAACTAACATCAAGGCATCAGCATCTACCAACGTGTCGTAAGCATCTTTTGAAAACTCAATAACATCGCCAATTTTTCGTTGTGTTTCGTGCATAGCAACAGGGTCGTAAGCCTTAACTTTACAGCCAGCAGCTAATAATTTTTTTATCAGAACCAATGATGGAGCTTCACGCATATCATCGGTTTGAGGTTTAAAAGAAAGCCCCCATAAGGCAATCGTTTTCCCTTTCAAATCGCCTTTATAATGATTGTAAAGTTTTGTAAAAAGCACTGATTTTTGGTCATCATTAACTTCTTCAACAGCTTTTAGTACACGCATACTATAACCATTTTGGTCGGCAGTTTTTATCAATGCTTTCACATCTTTTGGAAAACAAGAACCACCATAACCAATACCTGGGTAAATAAATTTTGTTCCAATTCTTGTATCGCTGCCAATGCCTTTGCGAACCATATTTACATCGGCACCCATAATTTCGCACAGATTGGCAATGTCGTTCATAAAACTTATTTTAGTAGCTAACATTGAATTGGCAGCATATTTGGTCATTTCGGCTGAAGGAACATCCATAAAAATAGTAGGATGACCATTTAATGTAAATGGTTTGTACAAACTTTTCATAATGTCTTCGGCTTTTTGCGATTCCACGCCCACTACAATACGGTCGGGCTTTAGGAAATCGTTGATAGCATCACCTTCTTTCAGAAATTCAGGATTAGAAGCCACGTCAAATTCGATATTAACGCCTCTTTTATCTAATTCTTCTTGGATGGCATCACGTACTCTTTTAGCAGTACCAACAGGAACGGTACTTTTGGTAACTATCAATATGTAATTGTTCATATTTTTGCCAACAGTACGGGCAACATCTAATACATATTGCAAGTCGGCACTGCCATCTTCGTCGGGTGGTGTACCTACTGCACTAAAAATAACATCAGTACCATCAATACACGATGCTAAATCTGTTGAAAAACTTAATCTGCCTTTTTGAACGTTGCGTTCAATCATTGGGTCTAAACCCGGTTCGTAAATAGGAGAAATTCCTTTGTTAAGATTATCGATTTTTACTTTGTCGATATCCACACAGCATACATCAATGCCTACTTCGGCAAAGCAAGTGCCTGTAACTAAACCAACGTAACCTGTTCCAACAATTGTAATATTCATCTGTTATTTTTTTTATAATTATTTAATTGTCAGATGGAATACGCCATAAAATATGATATTCGGTTTGAATGAATAGTATTCTTATGGCTATTTCATATAAATGACGATTTTTTTATTAAAATTTCTACAAAAGTAGAAAAATAGATAATAAAAACAGCTAATATTTAAAAATTCTTTATTTTGGCTGAATTTAAGTAATAAATGCAACTTATTTTTAGCAAATCTATAGATTTTAAAATGCCCTTGAAAAGGGCATTTTTCGTATAAGAAACAATATTTTATTCGAATTAATACCGATACGCAATATGTTATAGTTCCAAGAGCGATAGTGAATTGGACTATTACCTATTTCATTTTGGTATAATCTTTTGGATTAATTCATAATCAGCATTGGTATAAAATGACAAAGGAATCGAATTCGATTCCTTTAAAAATGAAATTTATGAAAAATCAAAAAATATACTGGTTCTTAACCCCAACAAAAACTCCATAACATCCACACCATCTGCATAATTCATTAATGTTGGCGATTGGGCATTGCCAAAAGGAATAGCTCCATTTATAGCAGTATTATTTGAAACAACACATTGAATTTGCTCAGCGTTTTCAGCAAAAAATCGGTTTAAGTCTTCAATTGTATCATAAAACTCATAATAAACTACCGAAATAGGCGAAGATATTAAGTTTTCTTCTTTCAAAATAATAGAACCATTGTCGTAAAAAGGCAGTAAATTGATAAGATAGATGGATTTGTAGTATTCATAGTTATTGTAGTATTTTGTAGTATCAAGAATCTTATTAAATGCTGTTAAACTATCTAATAAATTATTAAAATTATAATTTTTAGGGATATATAATTTGGATACGCTCCTACATCCCATTCCAAAATACTGGGTAATATCATTGCCAAGAGCAGCTAATTCGTCTTTAGTTTCGTTACCGCTAAGCACAGCCACAGCATTTCTGTTTTTTCTGATAATATGAGGATATTTACCAAAATAGTATTCAAAATAGCGTGCTGTATTATTGCTCCCTGTTGCAATAACAGCATCAAAGTTTTCTAATTTATTTTCTGTAAATGAAATAAAATCAGCAAATTCAGGTTCAAATTCTATAAGTTTATCAGCAATGGCAGGCAATAAATACTTATCGTCCGATGATAATTTTGCAATAATATGATTTCCTGACATCAACACATAAAAAAAATCGTGAAAGCCTACCAATGGTAAATTTCCTGCCATTACCACACCTATTTTACTTACTGAGGTATGATTTGTTTCTAATTTATAATTACTAATCCAGCTTTCAATAGCTTGTTTTTCGATGCTTTTGGCTATTGACTGTATTGAAAACAAGATGTTATCAATAGTAAACCATTGATTATGTGCAGATGCAAGATTTATCGCATTCGTCAAATTGTCATCATCAGAATTATTGTGTATTCGAAAATTAGTCAGAAATTCTGAAAGTTTCCTAAATGCTTCTATTCTTTTTATTAAATTCATTTGCTGATAATTATTTTATTGTACTGTTTTCTTATCTTTGTAAAAACTTTGCTAAAATAAATATAATATTTCAACGTTGTAGAATTTGCATCTATTAAAATTAAAAAATATTGAAAAAGAGCATTTTAATAATAATAATTCTTTCGGTTTTACTTGGTAAATTTTCATTTTCGCAAGGCAGAGAAACTTTTGGCGAATACGAAGATTCTTTGGCAATATTGGGCAATATAATGCGAAATGGTGGAAACGACAGGCTAAAATATGAAGCCAACGAAAAATTTACAAACTTATTAGAAGAAGCACTCTATATAAAAAAATCGTTTGACTATCCGTTTGATTCATTAAAAACCATTGCCCGATTAGTTTCGCCCGATAACAGATTTAAAATATATAATTGGGTAATAGCAAAATTGGACGGAACTTTTGATTATTACGTTTTTTTGCAATCTTACAACGAAAAGAAAAACACTTATGATGTTTTCAAACTAACTGATAAATCAAGTGATATTATAGCTCCAGAGTTCCAAACATTAGATGCAAACAATTGGTATGGAGCATTATACTATAAAATTATTCATACCCAAAATGGCGATCAAAATTATTACACTTTGCTGGGCTGGAATGGAAATAATGGTTTGTCTTTTAAGAAACTGATAGAAGTACTGAGTTTCCGCTCCGGTAACAAACCTGTTTTTGGTGCTTCAATTTTTAGAAAAGGCAAAGAAAAGCTTAAACGTGTTATTTTTGAATATTCTGCAAAAGCAATTATGACTTTAAAATACGACAATCAGCAGTATCAGGAAAAAGTAAGGCTAAAGAAACCTAAAAATGGCAAACGATTTGAAGTAAATAATGTAAAAAGCCCAATGATTCTTTTCGACAGATTGGTGCCACTAAGCCCATCATTAGAAGGTCAAAAACAATTTTATGTTCCCGAAACCAATGTTTACGATGCTTTTATTTATGAAAATGGAAAATGGAATTTTATAGAAGATGTTGATGCTCGTAATCCGCAAAAGCCTTCTAATTTTAAACGTGAAAAAACAGATAAAGAGTTTCAGTTATACACACCTAAATAGTTATCAGTGAACAGTAAACATTGAGCAATTAGTGGATAAATATTTATAAAACAGCATTTTGTATCAGCGTTATTAGTGTTTCATTTCTTTCTAAATATTTTTGCAAAACCATTTGTAATTAAGAAAAAGTTTTTGTTTTTACAAAAAATTAACTACTCATTTTTAAACTTAACCATTAAAGTTATAATTTATGAATACAATGAGAAAATACATACCATTCCGCATGAAATATAACCATATAATAATATTGCAAATTCTTATATTAATAATGGTTCATGAATGCTTTGCACAAGATAAAAAACACAATATTTCAACAAATAACACAATAGATTCTGTTATTGTTTTGAAAATAGAGGATACTGTCAATGTACATAATTTGATGGGATGCAGTTCATTGCAATTCTTACAAAAGAAATCATTAGTAATAACTAATCATTCTTATTTGCATCAGCTAAGAATATGGAAGTTAAAAGATGGTAGTATTGATACAACCTTCTTTTATGTTGATTCATTATATATTTATGATTTAGTTGTGTCTCATGATGAAGAAAAAATAATATTTTCATTGGGTTATAATGAATCAATTTGTTGTTATTCGATATTAAATAAATGTTTGCTATGGAAAGTCGATAATGTTAAATTTTATAATGGCTTAGGAGTATCAATGGACGATAGCCTTGTTTATGCTGTTGGTCCTTGGTATGTAACAGCTTTAGATGCTAACACAGGAAAAATTGTAAAAAAAGACCGTAAATTTATGGGGGATTACTTATTACCCCAATTAAGGAATATGAATGTATTATTTAGTCCAAGTGGTCGCTATGCTTTATATTGGAAAAATGCTGGGTTTAATCATATTAATTTTCGTTTAGGAAGTAGGCTTAATGTATGGGATTTATTGAATGATGAAATGGTAGCTTCAAAATTTATAAATGGGAAAGGAGTTTGGAGTGCTTCGTTTTTGCCTAATGAAAAAAACATTCTTACTGGGAGTTTTGATGGTAAATTAAGATTATGGTCTTTAGAAAACAATAGTATTATTAACTCATGGGAAATTCATAAAAAGAATAAAAAGAATGGGTTTAGTGAAATTTTACAAACAATTCTACCTAAAGAAGCAGTAAACTTTCTGGGAACTGAAGGCTATGTAAATGGTAAATGGGGATTTGTTATTTGGAAATATCCTATAATGAAAGCAGAAAGAATGTTTTATTCTGGGGATTATTGTAGCGCAACATTTAGTAATGACGGTAAGTATTTAATAATTTCACATAGTGGTTATCTCTGTCTTTACGAAACAGATAGCTGGAAATTACTTTGGCGTGTTCCAATAATAAGAGAAAATAAAAAAGAGAAATAAAATAACGGAAATAATTAGGAAAGACGATTAGCGAAAATTAGTGTAATTAGGGGATAAAATCTAATATTTGAATAAAGCACAATCCACAAAAGCCTTCTAATTTTAAACGTGAAAAAACAGATAAAGAGTTTCAGTTATACACACCTAAATAGTTATCAGTGAACAGTAAACAGTTAGCAGAATGAAGTATTGCTTTTATTGGTTCAAATTGAAAACTAAAAATTATTCATTATTCATAAACCCTGCGTTTTCAATTACTTTTAAGAATGATTTAGAAAAATGCACATTGTCTTTTTTTGTATATCTCTTATTTGTAAATATTTGAGCCAAATTTTCCAATTGGTTTTCTTCAATCAATTTTTTTGTTAATGGCAACGCTTCCTTTTCTTTGTAAATCTCATCTATATCCTGATTGCTATAATCACAATAAAACTCATTATGTACAATTCCTTTTGAAGGAAGTCTGTCAACCAATTCCGGATTTTCGTCAGGATAACCGACCACTAACGTTGTTATAGGAATCACGCCTTTAGGACATTTCAGGAAATCAATAATTTTATCAGCCATGTAAATGGTAGTGCCTAAATAACAAATTCCCAAACCAAAAGATTCTGCTGCAACAGCCACATTTTGAGCCACAAGCAATGCGTCAATTGCTGCCGTCATAAACGACAAAAAATTATCGTAGCCGGGTTCGGCATTTCTTTGTTCGCACCATTTGTTAAAACGATTAAAATCAGCACAAAACGTTAACACAACGGGTGCTTCTTTTACCATGGCTTGCCCAAAATGAAATTTGTACAATTCCTCTTTACGTTCTTCTTCTTTGGTAACTATAATGCTATAAACTTGCATGTTGCCAGTAGTAGAAGCTCTAAATCCAGCTTCAAGAATTTGGTTTAATATTTTTTCTTCAATTACAGTATTTTTAAATTTTCTAATCGAACGATGTTCGAGTAATGTTTGCATAGTATCCATTTTTCTATATTTTTTTCTAAAACCTTATATTCAAATTACCAATTACCAATCACT
>CAYTJB010000045.1:0-2232 GCA_964437995.1 uncultured Bacteroides sp.
CAAGTCATCTGATGACTAATTGAAATTCAGTTATTTATAATCGCAATTGCGTTTTTAGTCATCTGATGACTATCAGTATGTTAGCAATATCCGTGCGGATTTAAGGTTTAATTAAAAAAAGCTTATGTTTTAGAATAATGTGTACATTTGAAATGTTAAAAAGAATATTTTACCACTAAGTCACTAAGGACACACAGAAACACTAAGGATTTTTTTGGAATGGGATTTTTTTAACTTCTTAGTGTATCTTAGTGATATTAGTGCCTTAGTGGTTTTATCTTTGGAAAGAGTGATGCTATAATTTCAATCTTTTATCCACAATATCTTAAAACATAACCAAAAACATTAACCATTAAAAAACACCTGATAATCAATTAGTCACCCCCGTAACTTGCGGATTTAAGGTTAATCAAAAAAATGAAACGTATTTTTTTAGCTATCAAAATTACACCAAATATAAAGTTTAATGAGCTTTATCAAAGTCTTCGTAAAGATTTAATGAATGAAAGAATAAAATGGATAAACCCAACTAATTTGCATCTTACTTTAAAATTTTTTGGCGAAACCGAAGATGTTAAAATAACTGAAATCAATACATTGATTGATACTATTGTTTCAAACACAAACTCTTTTAGTTTTGAAATTTCCAACTTAGGAATATTTGGAAGTAGCTATCAGCCCAAAGTAATTTGGCTTGGAATAAACGAAAGTAGCGAACTTGTATATTTAGCAAATACTATTTTGAATAGCTTAGAAACAATTGGTTTTGAAAGAGACCGACAAAATTTTGTACCACATCTTACGCTTGGAAGAATAAATTATTTAACAGATAAAGAGATGTTTAAGAAAATTATTAGCAAACACAATATTTCAGCAATACAAACTGTAAATGTGAACGAAATATTTCTTTTTGAAAGTATTTTACGAAAAGAAGGTGCTATTTATAATATTATGAATTCTTATAGACTAAAAAACTAAAATCTATTGTCTCTTAATAGTTATACTACCCATTTTCCCAAAATTACCATTGGTCGTATTATATTTTAAGAAAAAGAAATAAACTCCATCGGCTGTATTTTTTCCATCCCAATCGTTTTGGTAGTTTATTTTTTCAAAAACAGTTTTTCCGTTTCGGTCTTTTATTACCAAATGATTGCTGCTACATTTTTCAATATTTTTGATTACAAAATAATCATTAAATCCATCATTATTAGGTGTAAAAATATTAGGAATGTCAGTAGCTGTGATTATATCATTGTCATTTTTTTGCACATCTTGATATGCAGTGGTATTCTGATTAGGTTGGATTTTATCAGAATTATTATCTGTTACACTTTGGTATAAACTATCTTTCTTTGGAATAACCTTGTTTACGCTATTATTCTGCGTTGTAGGATTGCTATTAACTGGATTTTGCGTTGTGTTAGCAATCGTATTGTTTTGCTGATTAGCAGGCTGCATGTTATTATTATAATATGGAAGCGTATTGTTGTTGTTTGGCAAAGTATTATTGTTGCCTGCTTTAAGCAATTTATTATTTGTTTGTTTGTTTACTAATTTCCGATTTATCGCATTGTCAATTAAACCTTCTTTTCTTTCTAAAATTTGTTGATTTTTTATTTCTTTTTCATCTGAAGATGAATCGATTACACTTTCTGAAGGCTTTATATTATTAATATTTTTTTGAGTTTCTATTATCGGTTTTGTATTTTTTAGCGGTAAGTAAATATAATTAAAAGCAAGTGCCACACCTGTAATAACCGATGCAGCTACAGCCACTTTTACCCATGTTAAATGACGAACTACAGAAGTTTTGGGCACAGAAACAGGAGTTTGAGCTGATAATTGGCTATCTAATCTACCCCACAAATGTGCATCACTTTCCATACGATGGTCTTTCAGCGTATTCCTGAATAAGTTGCCTATATTTTCAAATTCTTCACTCATTTTATTTTAGAGTTTTAAATAGTTGTTATTGTTTACTGCTAATACATTTCTTCCTGACTAATTTTTGCAAGTCTTTTCTGTAACAATTTTTTTGCATAAAACAATTGTGTTTTAGCAGTACTTATCGAAATATTCATTATTTCAGCCACTTCTTTGTGGCTATATCCTTCAATTTCGTATAGATTAAAAACCATGCGATATCCTTCGGGCAATTCTTGTATGAGTTTTATTAAGTATTCTGCCGAATAATTGGTTTTAAAATCGTCTATTTTATTTTCAGTTTTA
>CAYTJB010000045.1:2242-15216 GCA_964437995.1 uncultured Bacteroides sp.
TCATCATCAATCGTACTATTATAATAATGTTTCAAATTGGAACGATAATTATTAATAGCCGAATTAATCATAATTTTTTTCAACCAACCTTCAAAAGAACCTTCTTTTCTAAAATTGTTCAAGTTTGAATAAATTTTCATAAATCCATCTATCATCACATCTTCAGCTTCAGCCCTATTTTTAGCATACCGCATACAAATAGCAAACATTAAAGAACGGTATTTCTCAAAAAGCATTTTTTGTGCATAGCGATTTCCTTCTATACATTCTTCAATAAGCTTTTCTTCGGAAATATTTTTATGCATATTTGAGGCTTAGACGTAAATAAAACCAAAATGGTTGTATGAGGAACAAAATTAAACAAAAAAAGTCCGTCTCGCCACAGGCGAGACGGACTTTTTAAAATAAAATATCATTATTTTTCTTCTTGAACAGTTTCTTTGTTTTCTTCGTTTACGGTTTCTTCTGTAAAATCAAGTAAATTTTCTTGTTGAAGTAAATTGTACCACGAAAATAATTTTTTTATATCGGAAACATAAACTCTTTCTTTATCATAAGTTGGCAATACTTCTTCCATGTATTTTTTCAACGCATTGTTGTCCAATTTATGATCAATACATTTTCCGCCATTTTCTTTTTCGTAAATTGCTTTTAACACTGCACCTAAAGGCAAATCTTCTCCTGTGGTAAAAATACTAATATCATTTAACGAGCTCATTTTTTCTGTTGAAAAAACAGGAATTCGCTTTTTATCTATTATTGATTCGACCAATGCACCAGATTTTGTTTGAGAAATTGCTAAGTATAATCCTGGTTTTCCTGTAATAGCTAATATTTTTGATAAATCCATAGTTTGTTTTTTAGATTTTTATAATTGAACAGCAAAAGTATAAAAAATAGATGCTTTTACACAATTGTTTGTAAAAAAAGAAAGAATTTGTACAAAAATACAAACGAATTCTTTCGTAACGTATTATCTTTTAATAACTAACTCGTTGATAAGATTTTTAGCACCTGCATATTTATCAATAATAAAAAGCACATAGCGAATATCAACATTGATAGTACGTTGTAAATTAGGCTCAAAGGCAATATCACCACTCATGGCTTCCCAGTTGCCATCAAAAGCTAATCCAATTAACTCACCATCAGCGTTAATAACCGGACTTCCTGAATTTCCACCGGTAATATCTGTATTACTAAGAAAAGCTACCGGCATTTTACCATTTTCGGCATAATCGCCAAAATCTTTTGCTTTATATAATTCCTTGATTTTTTCGGGTACAACAAATTCCTGTTTATCGGGGTCTTCTTTTTCTATAACACCATCCAAGGTAGTTTTATAATCGTAATGAACTGCATCGGCAGGATAATAATCTAAAACCTGCCCATAAGTTACTCGCATGGTTGAATTTGCATTTGGAGCAAATTTTTTATCGGGTTGCATTTCTCTTATACCAGCAACAAACAAACGATTTCCTCTTTCAAGTATTTCGTTGTATTGTTTAATTTGGTCGTTGTATTTAAAATAATTGTCATAAAAAGCATTCATCAATATATAAATTATATCTTTTTCAATGGCTTTTGCATTTGGTTTTTCTAATAGTTCGGCTATTTTATTTTTATCGGCAAATATGGTTTTTTTGAAAACAACTTCGGTATATTCTGTAAAATTATTCTTATGTTTTTTTGCAATTTCTGCTAATAATTCAGGTTGTTGTTCTTTTGGAACATTCGTAAAATAAAGATTTAACATTGAAGCCAATAATTTTTTATCGGTCGAGAGATTGTAATCTTTAAATATTCTTTCCATAATTAATTTCAATGTCGAAATGGCTTTATCTATCTTGTTTTTATCTTGTTTTTCTGCTTTTAACTCTTTAACTAATGATAAAAAATGTCTTGAAAATCCAATAATTTCGGGTCCTCTTGCAATGGCTTCTTGAAAATACCAACGTTGCAATTCAAATTTAGCAAGTTCGGAATAAGCTGTTGCAATATCTTTTAATGCCATTCCATATTTTTCTTTATTAGTAGCTGAAGAATTTACCCAAGTATCAAATTGATTTTCTAATTCTTTCTTTTTATCATATACTTTTAATCTTTTCAAGCCTTTGGTTTGACCGATATAATATTTCCAATAATTAGCTGTTTGTGCATATTTTGAGGCATATTGAATTCTGACAGCAGGGTCGGCATTCATAAATTGACGCATAATAGCTAATTTTTCTTCACGAATTTTTACAATATTCGGGTTTTTAACATCAATAGCCAACTGAACTCCATAAGAAGTTAAATACCTGTCAGTTGAACCTGGATAACCCATAATCATTGCATAATCGCCTTTTTTAACTCCTTTGCCCGAAATAGGCAAGAAATGCTTAGGTTTGTAAGGTACATTGTCTTTTGAAAATGTAGCAGGTTTACCATCAGGAGACATATAAACTCTAAAAATAGAGAAATCGCAGGTATGACGAGGCCACATCCAATTATCGGTATCGGCACCAAATTTTCCAATTGAAGAGGGAGGTGCTCCCACTAAACGAATATCTCTAAACACCTGATATACAAACATGTAAAATTCATTTCCATTGAAAAAGCTTTTTACAACTGCTTCGTAACCATTTTCTTTTGTTACACTACCTTCAAATTTTTTCGATAATTCAGCAATTTTATCGACTCTTTCTTTTTCTGTTTTTACATCTCTTAATTGAGATAGAAACTCTTGTGTTAAATCTTCCATTCTAACCAAAAAACGAGCTGTAAGTCCTTCGTTAGGCAGTTCTTCATTTTTATTATATGCCCAAAAACCATTGGTAAGATAATCGTGCTGTGTTGTGCTGTGCGATTGAATATAGCCGTAGCCACAATGATGATTGGTAAAAATTAAACCTTCAGGCGAAACAATTTCGCCAGTACAACCACCTCCAAACTGGATAATAGCATCTTTTAAACTTGAATGATTTATACTATAAATCTCTTCGGCAGTTAAGTGTAAGCCCTCTTTTTGCATATCAACATAATTGAGACGCGATACAAACATAGGCAACCACATGCCTTCATCGGCTTTGGCAAATGGACTGATTAGCATATAAAATGCCAAAAATGTGAAAACTATTTTTTTCATTTAAAAAGGATTATTAATGTATTAAGAAATATATTTTTTTGTTTGCAAAAATAATGATTTATTGCAAAGTTGTAGAAATAATAAATGCTATATTTGAGTTGAAAACTTTTACTTTTAACTTTTTGGTTTAATTATTTTACCAAACCTTTTTCTATAATATATTGTGCAATTTGCACCGCATTGGTGGCTGCACCTTTACGGAGATTATCGGCTACCACCCACATATTTAGGGTGTTGGGGTTTGATTCGTCTCTACGGATTCTTCCTACAAAAACATCGTCTTTGCCTTCGGAAAGCAGTGGCATGGGATAAATATTTTTTTCAACCTCATCTAAAACTATAACACCGTGCATTTCGGCAAGTAATTTTTTTACATTTTCTATGGTAAAATTATGCTCAAACTCAACATTTACAGCTATGGAATGCCCGCCTGTAACAGGAACTCTCACTACCGTTGAAGTTATTCTCATGCTATCATCAGACAAAATTTTACGTGTTTCGTCCACCAATTTTTGTTCTTCGGAGGTGTATCCGTTTTCTAAAAAGCTGCCTCCATGCGGAAACAAGTTTTTGTGAATTGGATGAGGATAAGCCATGTCTGATGAAATCCCTTTTGTTTCATTTTCTAATTGCTTAACCGCTTTAACACCTGTACCAGTAACTGATTGATAAGTTGAAATTACTAATCTTTTTATTTTATAGGCATTATGGAGTGGTGCCAATGCCATAACCATTTGTATGGTAGAACAATTAGGATTGGCAATAATTTTAGTTTTTTGAGTTATAGTATTTGCATTAATTTCGGGAACAACCAATGGAACATTAGGATATATACGCCATGCAGAAGAATTATCAATAACAAAACATCCTACTTCGGCAAATTTAGGAGCATATTTCAACGATGCTTCTGAACCAGCTGAAAATATTGCAATATTAGGTTTTTGACGAATAGCTTCCTCAACAGAAATTATATTATATTCTTTATTCAAAAACTTTATTTTTTTTCCTACAGAAGCTGATGAAGCCACTGCAAGTAGCTCGATATTATTAAACCCTCTTTCTTCTAATACTTTAAGCATAACGTTACCAACCAATCCGGTAACACCTACAATCACAATTTTCATTATTATTAAGTTATTTTAAAAACGACTTCAAACCTACGAAATATTTTTTAATGTAACGGGTTTTATTGAAAAAAAATGTGTAGGTTTGCTTCTTAATGAAAATTATAGATAAATGAAAAAGCTCTTTGTTGTATTCTTTCTTTTCCCGTTTTTTGTTCAATCACAAGTAGTTGATAATTTTAATGATGGCGATTTTACCAATAACCCCACTTGGATAGGTGATGTAACAAGCTTTAATATAGAAAATGCTCAGCTTCACAGCAACGGACCACAGGTTGCAAGTAAGATTTCCTTAAGTACTGTAAATACAATGATGGATAGTACTGAGTGGAGTTTCTTAATTGACTTGAAGTTTGCACCATCTTCTACAAATTTCGTTCGTGTTTTTTTAACTTCTAATGATACAAATTTATATACTGCTACAGACGCCTATTATATTGAACTCGGACAAAGCAATCAGGATTCTATTAAGTTTTTCAAAAAACAAAGTGGTATTTCAACATTACTCTTTACAGGTTCAACTTCTTTTGGTGCTACTATTACTGAGTTGAAGGTTAGAATAAAAGTATGTCGTAAAACAAATGGGATTTGGAATATTTTTTCTGATAAAACAGGTGGTTTTAATTATGTTTCGGAAGGCAATACTTTTACAGATAATAATATTGTAAGTAGCAGTTATTTTGGGTTTTATTGTCAATACTCAACCACATCGCGTTATAATATGTATTATTTTGATGATGTTTATATTGGGAATATTATTGCTGATACTATAAAACCAATTGTTACTTCGATAAGAACAACAAGTATTAACACATTGGATATTTTGTATTCGGAAGAGGTTGAAGTGGTTACAGCTCAAAATATTGCAAATTATACTGCAGATAATGGTTTGGGAAATCCTGTTTCGGCAATTAAAGATGCTGCAAACAATACATTAGTGCATTTACAATTTGCTCAAAATTTTCCAATGAGTGGTATCAATCATATCAATATCGTAAATGTAGCTGATATGAGTGGGAATGTAATTGTACCCATTTCGTTTCCTTTTGCTTTTCCTGTGGAAGCACAACCCAATGATGTTGTTATCAACGAGGTGCTTTTTAACCCGAAAGATGATGGCGAAGATTATGTAGAAATTTATAATCGTTCGCAAAAGAATATTGATTTAACAAAGTTAGCGATTGCAACGTACGATTTAACAACCAATAAGCTAAAATCAATGTATGCGGTTGTTGCTGATTATAAAGTATTGTTTGCCGGTGAATACTTGGTGTTGACAAAAGACCCTAATAAAGTAAAGCAGCAGTTTTATGCCGAAGCTCCCTCAAACTTTATAGAAATGGCTACTATACCATCGTTTAATAATGATATGGGCATAGTGGTTATTGCCAAACCCGATTCTATGGTAATTGACCGTTTTGATTATAACGAAAGTATGCAATATCCTTTATTAGTATCTTTTGAGGGTGTTTCGTTGGAGCGAATTAACTCGGAAAAAGCAACACAAGATAAGCAAAATTGGCATTCGGCGGCACAATCGGTGGGTTTTGGTACGCCAACGTATAAAAATTCGCAGTACAGTACTCCCGAAATATTTTCGCCAGATAATGATGGCTACAATGATGTATTAAATATCAATTATCAATTTGCAACTGCCGGTTATACTGCCAATGTTATAATATTTGATGCCAAAGGCAGGTTGATTAAAACTTTGGTTAAAAATGAATTATTAGGCACTAAAGGTGGATTTAGTTGGGATGGCATCGACGAAAGTAATCAAAAAGCTTTAATAGGAATTTATGTGGTTTATATAGAAGTGTTTGATACTGTTGGCAATGTAAAAAGCTATAAAAAAACTGCCGTGTTAGGTGGAAAGTTTTAGGTTGGATTTTTGTAAAATCTGTCAGGTTTTTAAAACCTGACAGATTTGCTGAAACAAATCTTATTTCTTTACAAATTTACTTACCAACAGGTATAAATGCTAAAACACGATAAATTGTTCATGCTGAATGATTTTATTTTTTGTATGTGTAAATTGCAATATATAATTTCCTTTTTTTAATTTTCTTTTTGCCTGATAATGAAAAAGGTTTGTTTGTTTAATATAAAAACTATCTACCATTACTGCATTTTCGCAAAATATTTCCACCAACACATTTTCATTTATTCCATTCAATTCAATATTGAAATCTCCATTTGATGGATTAGGATACACTTTTATTTGCTTTTGTTGTGGCGAGTTTATTTGATTAATTCCCGATTGAAAAGGCTTGCCAATGCCTAATACATATTCACCTTGTTGAAGATTATCAGTAGTCATATAGCCTGAAAAATAATCATCGTCTTTTACAAAGTTTACAATATGCCAATCATCGGAAGTGTTTTGACGATATAATAAAATTAAAGAATCAGTAGATAAATAGTTGGGCAATAAAGTCTGGTAATCTAAATATATTGGAGTTTGGCAATTGTAATAGAACTTACCTTTAGCATTAAATCCATTAGGGAAAATCCCTTGCACCAGCCAGTAGCGAGTAGGACTTATTCTTTTTATCTCAGTATTTGGAACTTTAAGGCTATCGGGTTTTACCCAATTATGAACTACACGTACTAATGCAGAATCACTTACTTGTTGCACATCCAATTGAAAAAGACTTTCGGGATAATCAACAATACCAGTATTTTTAATTATTTCATAACTATCAGTGGTAGCATCGGCAATTTTTTCTTCCATATCAAGCATTGCTATAGTAGGAACAAAAGGCATTTGAAATGCTTTTACATCAAATTCTCCGTTAAAATGTATGGTGTCGGTATATTTTTGCCAATTATCATTCATAAATGTAATTTCCACTATGTTAGAATTGGCAAAAGCAGGAGCAGCTTTCAGTTTCTGACGAACATATACATAATGATTAGCAGGACATGAAAAACTAATAACACTATCTATTGAGTAATGCGTAAATCCGGGATTATACACATGAAAATTAAAAAAATCTGTGAGATTTACACCCGTATGATTGCTCATAAAATCACGCATTTCGGAAGTAGAAATATCATCATAAGCATATTGATTAAGCATTTGCTTTACACTTCCAAAAAATAAACTATCGCCCAAATAGCCACGCAAACTTTGCACTACACAGCTTCCTTTTTGATACACTGTTTCGCCATAAGTATAATTAGTTGGAATGCCATATAACGCCCTATATCCGGCATCTTCAATATGGCATTTTTGTAATACGCGTTTAAGTTTAGTGCGTAAATAATCTTTGTACGCTTTTTTACCATATACGCCTTCTTTGTACAAGGCTTCATTAAAAGTAGCCCAACCCTCGTTAATCCACATATCTTCGGCAGTAGTACAAGTAATTAAATCGCCAAACCAATGGTGTGAAAGCTCGTGAGCCAATAAGTATTCATCGCTAAGAGTTCCATCTATTAACGAAGATGGATAAGCAATATTAGTGGCGTGTTCCATAGCCCCTTGTGTTGTGGCAACATAGCCTACTCTTTCCCAGCGATAAGGTCCCCAATAATGCTCAAAGGTTTGCAAAATGCTATTTAAGTTAATAAAAGAAGCTTTTGCTTTATTGGTATCAGCAGGCAATACATACACAGCAGTTGGTATATTTCCATTCATACCTTGATATACGCCGCTTACTGCTACATAATTATACACTGCCACCGATGCCAAATAAGCAGGAATGGTATTATTAAACTTCCAGTGAAAAGTCTTGCTGCCATCGCCATTGTTTAAAATATTTATCAAGGTTCCACCGCAAACCACATATTTTGAGGAATCTACGGTAATATAATAATCGTAAAAAGCCCTATCCACAAAATCGTCCACACAAGGAAAAAAGCATTTGCCATAATTATGGGGATTATCGGCAAAAGAAATTCCTAAATTATACGACAATCCAGAACTTATATGAAAACCACCCCAACCATAACTTTCTACATGCGGTGTACCACGATAATAAACTTTTACATTCAATGTATCGCCAATATTAGCAGCTACTACGAGTGGAACACGAATTTTGTTATTGATGTAAGAAAAAGCGTTGTTCGTATTATTTACTTTTACCGAATCAACTGTTAAAAGCAATAGTTCCAGCGTAATATTATTGATAGCATTCATTTTTGGAACAAGTTTAACTTCGGTAAATCCAAATAACTGATTTGCAAATTTATGAGCAATATCCAAATGAATATCATAATGCAATACATCAATTGAATCGCTTGCCAAAGCTTTAGAAGACGAAGTTTGTGAATGCGCATTATTTGTGTAAAAAACAACATACGCAAATATTAAAACAACAAATATATTTTTCATAATTCAACATTTAAAAAGAATAATTCAACTGCAAAAATAAGCCTTTGAGCGAAAAAACATAAAAAAATTTTAATTATTATTCAAAACTAAAGTTTTATTTATACTTTTGATACTTTGATTAATAAATGCTTCCCGTTTAATAAATCATTGAAAACAAAATACATACATTCATTACAGATGAAAAAGATACTATTTTTACTTATTATTATTTCTTTTGGCTACAATACAAAAGCACAAAAGAAATGGACATTAGAAGATTGCATCAAATATGCGATTGATAATAATATCCAAATCAAACAAAGCCAATTAGCTGCTGAATCGGACAAAATTACTGCATTGCAGAGTAAATTAGGTGTATTGCCAAATTTAAACGGAAGTGTTAGTCATAACTATAACTGGGGACGAAATATTGACCCATCGTCTAACTCTTATACTGATGAACAAACCCGGTCTAATTCATTTTCATTAAATTCATCCATAGATTTATTTAATGGATTTCAAAAAATAAATACCATTCGCCAAAGCCAAAGTAATTATATGGCAAGCAAATATGATGTCGAAAAAATGAAAAACGATATTATTCTTCGCATTGGGCAAGCATATTTGCAAATACTATTTAATAAAGAGCAAGTGGATATTTCGCAAAATCAAGTAGATATTAGCAATTTACAAATTCAGCGAACCAAAAAATTAGTAGAAGTTGGAACACTTGCAAAAGGAAATTTACTTGACTTTCAAGCACAAGGAGCATTGGAAGAAGCCAATCTTGTTGCGGCACAAAACCAATTAGAGCTATCATACCTTGATCTTACCCAATTATTGGATTTAAAATCTACTACCGACTTTGATATTGAAAAACCAACTATTAAAATGGAAGAGGACGTTACCTTAGTTCCAGCTAATTGGGTATTTGCTTTTGCAGCAGGAACGATGCCAGAAATAAAAAGTGCTGAGTACCGCCTCGAAAGCTCTTATCATGGATTAGCAATTGCACAGAGTACGAGATACCCAAGTTTATCATTGAGCGGATATTTTGGAAGTAGTTATGCCAATAATATCCCCGAAAATTTTTTAAATAGTAACAAAATCATGTCGTTTAAAGATCAATTGGACAGAAACCTTAGTAAATCAATAAGTTTTTCGCTTAATATTCCAATATTTAATGGTTATCAAGTAAATGCAAATGTTAGTAAAGCAAAATTGAATACCTTAAATGCAGATTATAATTTGCAGTTGGCGAAAAATCAATTGCAAAAAAGTATAGAGCAGGCTTATGCTGATGCTCAGGGAGCTTATAAAAGCTATAATGCTTCTCTGAAAGCGGTAACATCTTTTCGGGAAGCGTTTAATTATGCACAACAAAAATTTGATGTTGGTATGATAAATCCTGTAGATTATAATGATGCAAAAAACAAACTTATTAAATCCCAATCGGATTTATTGAGAGCAAAATATAATTTTATTTTTAAAAAAGTAATACTTGACTTTTATCAAGGAAATCCAATTACATTATCGAAATAAATCGTTGATTATTAAATAAAAAAACTAACAAATATAAACTTTCACACATGAAAAAGAAAAATATCATAAAAATATCAATCGGAGTTGGAATAGTATTAATTATTTTTTTGATTATTGCTAAAAAAAGTGGATGGATAGGCGGTGATAATACATTGGAAGTATTTACCGAAAAAGCTACCAAAAGAAGTATTGTTGAGTCTGTTTCGGCAAGCGGAAAAATAAAGCCAGAAGTAGAAATAAAAATCAGTCCGTTTATTTCGGGTGAAGTTGTAAAACTAATGGTAAAAGAAGGCGATGAAATAATACAAGGACAATTGTTGGCAGATATTGATCCTGAAATTTACAAATCGTCTTACGAACAAAGTTTGGCGGTACTCAATGGTCAAAAGGCTGGATTAGCAAATGCTAAAGCCATTCTTGCTCAGGTAAATGCTCAATTTAATAATACTCGTATTACTTTTGAACGTAACGAAAAATTATTCAAGCAACAATATATTTCTGCTGCTGATTTTGATGCATCAAAAGCAGCTTTTGATGTTGCCAAAGCTCAGGTAGAAGCTGCCGAACAAAGCGTAGAAACTGCAAAATTTAACGTTAGTAGTTCCGAAGCATCTTTAAAGCAATCCAAAGAAAACCTTAACCGAACTTCTATTTATGCACCTAATAGCGGTACTATTTCCAAATTAAGTGTAGAAGTTGGCGAAAGAGTTACTGGAGCTTCCCAATTCTCGAGCGGTACCGAAATTATGCGTATTGCCAATCTCAACAATATGGAAGTAAATGTAGATGTAAATGAAAATGATATTGTAAGAGTAAAATTAGGCGATACCGCTTTAATTGAAGTAGATGCTTACCTTAATCGTAAATTTAAGGGAATAGTAACCCAAATTGCTAATTCAGCTAATACCACTGGCGTAAGTGCTGACCAAGTTACCAATTTCAATGTAAAAATTAGAATTTTGCAATCATCTTATCAAGATTTAATGAAAGCTGACAAGCCTAATATCAGTCCATTTAGACCAGGTATGTCGGCAACTGTTGAAATTCAAACTAAAAAAGCATTAAACATTTTAACAGTTCCTATTCAAGCTGTTACCACAAGAGATGATTCTACTGGCAAAAAATCATTACTTGCTAAAAAAGAAGTAACTGACGAAAATAATGATAATAAAGCATCTACGAAAAAGGTAGAAAAAGATAAAGTTGTTGAATACATATTTTTATATAAAAATGGAACTGCTTTGATGCAAAAGGTAAAAACGGGTATTCAAGATAATAATTATATCGAAATTATTGAAGGTTTAAAAGAAAATGACGAAATTATTGCTGGTCCTTACACAGCAGTTACTAAAACACTTAAAAATAAGGCGGTTGTTAAAAAAGTTGAGAAATCGAGAATGTTTGAAAGCAAACCTGATAAAAGTAAATAAACTATGATTACTACCCGTTCGGTATGACGATGAACGGAAGGGGATTTAACCTAAATAAATACCCATTTGGATTTAATGGACAAGAGAAAGATAGAGAGATTTACAACAACGAAAGCACTACTACTGCTACCTTCTGGGAATATGATGGTAGGATTGGTAGAAGGTGGAATGTGGATCCTAAGCCAGATGCTTCTATGTCTAATTATGCTTGTTTTGCAAATAATCCTATTTTATTTTCAGATCCACTGGGTGATACTTTACGTGTTGCTTGTCAAAATCAAGGAATATTTATGGAGGACTTATGCAAACAATTTGGGGATGAAGCAAGTATATTGTTCGAATTTGATGAGAATGAAAATCTGCAATTTTCAGAAATAGGTCAAAAAATGTTATATATGAGATCGTCCTTAAAAGAAAATAAAGGAGATGTCATGCAAGGGATAAATAAAATTATCACTTCAGAAGAATTAACAGAAGTAATTTATGAATCTAATAGTAATGCAGAGATTAAAAACCCTGAAACAGGAGATTATTACAAGGCAAATGGAAGTGATATAAAAGTAAGGTTAAATAGTTTAGGAGGTGGTGCAACTGTTACAATTTGGGATGCTAAAAATCGTTTTAAAGATAAAAATATAAAACAAAATAGCGTTTTTCTTGACACAAAGGAAACGTCAAACAATTATGGTGATAAAAGATATAATACATTGTTTCATGAATTTGGTCATGTTTTAAATCAAAAAAATTCACAACAAGAAAGCGTTATTGAATATGATAATAAGGCTAGACAAGAGTCTGGTGACAAAAAAAGATCAATTGACAATGCTCACAAAAATACGGCTGATCCAAAATAATTTAAAATGAAAAAGTTTAAGTTACTGATATTTTTATTCCTAATCTTGGCAACAAATTGTTTTGCAAGAACATTAAATTGCGTATTCTTTATTGATACTATTCGGGAAAGTGATACTTTAAAAATTAAAATTAAAGTAAATCCTGAAACACGAATAATTTTTTATGAGGAATTATTATTTTTCAGGGTAGATACATTTTTATTTTTAAAAATAGTATCTGAAAATCCACAAATAGATACAGTTATTAGGGTAGGTGATGATATTAAACAAATTGTAAGAGATTTTCAAAAGCAAGTATTAAATAGAGAAATTATTCCAAATAAAGACTTATTACATCGTAATATTTTTTACTATGAATTATCAATAGCCGATATAGATATAAATTACAGTTGCAATAAACTTTTTAGCTTTGTGGAAGCTTTACATGGGTTATCCCCCCCAAATAGACAAATGAGTAATAGACAAAACTTGTGCTGCCCATAACGCCATAAAAACGAAAAAGCAGTTACCAATATTAGTAAATAGAACAAAAGCCAAGCAAATGCTTGGCTTTTGAGTTATATGTCAATTTTGTAAATT
>CAYTJB010000046.1:0-12963 GCA_964437995.1 uncultured Bacteroides sp.
GCATCTTTGCTAATTTTATCGGTTAAAACTGCAATTTGGTCAACGGGTGTATTTGCGATATTGTCCTTAGTAGTGTTTTTAGGCTTGCAATTAACAAATAAAAAAGCAACTAAGATGAAAAGGGCGATTTTTTTGAAACTGAATTTTATCATTTTTATATGTTTTTTTGAAAGTGCAAATTTCGGAAAAATAATAATACAAAGCAGATATACATTAAATTCTATCGAATAAATATACATCTGCTCTAATTATTTAAAAATCAATAGCAAGTAATTAAAAATTGTTTAATTCATGTATTAATACTTGAGCCTAAACAGCATTTTTTACTTTTTACTTTATGAACTTTACAAACTTTATGCAATTACAATACTTTCTTTAATTTTTATTTCGAGTTCTTCTGCCAATTCAGGATTATCACTAAGTAGTTGTTTTACGCCATCTCTTCCTTGTCCTAATTTGGTATCGCCGTAGCTAAACCATGAACCACTTTTTTTAATGATGTTAAAAGTAACGCCTAAATCAACAATTTCGCCAGTTTTTGAAAAGCCTTCGCCATACATCAAGTCAACCTCAGCCATGCGGAATGGCGGTGCTACCTTGTTTTTTACAACTTTTACTTTTACTCTGTTTCCTATAACGTTTTCAGCATCTTTTATCTGACTAACCTTGCGAATATCTAATCTTACTGAAGCGTAGAACTTTAAGGCATTTCCACCAGTAGTGGTTTCAGGATTGCCAAACATTACTCCGATTTTCTCACGCAATTGATTTATAAAAATGCAGCAACAATTTGTTTTGCTAATAGTTCCTGTTAGTTTTCTTAATGCTTGCGACATCAACCTTGCTTGTAAGCCCATTTTTGAGTCACCCATTTCACCTTCAATTTCGCTTTTTGGTGTAAGAGCAGCTACTGAGTCGATTACAATAATATCAATAGCTCCTGAACGGATAAGGTTTTCGGTAATTTCTAATGCTTGTTCGCCATTATCGGGTTGCGAAACTAATAAATTATCAATGTCAACACCTAATTTTTTTGCATAAGAGCTATCAAAAGCATGTTCTGCATCAATAAAAGCAGCTATTCCACCTGCTTTTTGAGCCTCTGCAATAGCATGAATAGCTAACGTAGTTTTTCCTGACGATTCGGGTCCATATATTTCAATCACTCTTCCTTTTGGCAATCCGCCAATACCTAATGCCATATCAAGCCCAATAGAGCCAGTTGATATGTATTCAAGTGCCTCTACCGGATTATCGCCCAATTTCATAATAGAGCCTTTGCCATAGCTTTTTTCAATTTTATCTATGGTTAATTGTAGGGCTTTTAATTTTTCTTTTTTATCCTGGTTATCAAGATTTTCTTTGCTCATGGTGTATGTTTTTTATATGATTAACTATGTTGATTTAATTTTAATTCTTTTAATATTTGTGAAGTATGATTTTTGGTATCTACTTTGGTAAAAATTTTCTGAATGATGCCTTTTTCATCAATAATAAATGTAATTCTGTGAATGCCATCGTAAGTTTTGCCCATAAATTTTTTCTCGCCCCAAACGCCATAATCTAAAATTATTTTTTTCTCGGTATCAGGTATTAATGGGAAAGGTAAATTGTATTTTTCCGTAAATTTTTTGTGCAAATTTTCAGCATCAGCACTTATCCCTATTATTTTAAAGCCTTTATCTAATAAGTCTTGATAATTATCTCGCAAATTGCATGCTTCGGCAGAACATCCAGGTGTGTCATCTTTAGGGTAAAAGTATAAAATTACTTTATTTCCATTGTAAGTACTCAAATTAATGATGTTACCAAATTGGTCTTTTGCTTTTATATCAGGAGCTTTGTCGCCTTCTTTTAAAGTTAACATTTAGTATCTATTTTTTATACAAAAATAAATGAAAAAAGCTTGATTCCGACAAAAACGTTAATAAATAAATGAATTAAAACTTTTTTTGTAATGAATTGATAGTATGATAATCGTGTAAAATTCATTTTCATTTTCCTAAAAACTATTCCTCTTCTTCCAATGCTTTAAATGTAGAATATTTTCTCCATTTCTCAATTACTTCTTGCATATCTTGCGGAAGTTCTGAATCGAAAAAGATAAACTTGCCAGTTGCAGGATGTATAAACCCTAAAGATTTGGCATGCAATGCGTGACGTGGAATAATTTTAAAACAATTTTCTACAAATTGCTTGTATTTTGTAAAAGTAGTGCCTTTAATAATGTGATTACCACCATAAGTTTCATCGTTAAACACAGGATGTCCGATGTATTTTAAATGTGCCCTTATCTGGTGGGTACGACCTGTTTCTAATTCGCACTCTATCAATGTAATATAGCCGAATCTTTCAATTACTTTATAGTGAGTAATGGCTGTTTTTCCGGCACTTCCATCAGGGAAAACGGTCATTATTTTTCTATCGCGTGGGTGGCGACCAATGTTGCCTTCAATAGTTCCTTCTTCTTCTTTAAAATCGCCCCATACCAAAGCGTGATATTTACGCTCTAAGCTGTGGTCGAAGAACTGACGGGCAAGATGTGTTTGTGTAAGTTCGTTTTTAGCTACCAGCAATATCCCCGAAGTATTCTTATCAATGCGATGTACCAAATACGGACGATTGGAATCGTTGAGTTCTTTACCATTTTTGCTAAGATGGTAAGTAAGTGCATTTACCAATGTGCCTGTATAATTACCATAACCTGGATGTACAACCATTTCAGGTGTTTTATTAATCAATAACAAATCATTATCTTCGTAAACAATGTTTATAGGAATATTTTCAGGTAAAATTTCTATTTCGCGAGGTGGATATGCCATTACAATACTAATGACATCTAATGGTTTAACTTTGTAATTAGGTTTTATTGGTTTTTCGTTTACCAATATATTGCCGGCATGTGCGGCATTTTGTATTTTATTGCGGGTTGCATTTTCGATGCGTATCATCAAATACTTATCAATCCGCAATAAGCCCTGTCCTTTGTCAACTACAAAACGGTGGTGTTCATATAAATCTTGTTCCTCGTCTTCTAAAATAAAATTATCGTCTTCTATATTGTTTTCTTCTGTCATAAATTTGTTGCTTATAATACTATTTGCAGGAAAGCATTTTTTATTTCGTTGTAGTGCTTATTTTTTATGTTACCACACGTTAATTTTTTATTTCATTCAAATATTGTTCTTCTTCTTCAGGATATAGTCCAATTTTTAAATAATTTTCGTAAAAGATAATTAAATCAGACAACTTTTCTTTCTGGTTGTTTTCTTTATATTTTTTTGCAAGTTGAATCATTGATGTTGCATAGTAATAGAGTAAATTCCCTGAAATTCTTGGTTGATTTGTCGAAAGAATCGACTTGTAATCCTTAAAGTTATTTTTGTCAATAATTAATTTCAAGGTATTTTGGTCAGTTTCATATTCGGTTCCAACTGTTTTAAACGGCATTAATTGGTAAACTAATCCTTTATAAGAAGCAAATTTATCTAAACCACCAAGATATCTATTGTCCATTCCTATAGTCCAATAAATTGGTCTTTCCCATTTGTTTGATTCAATAATTTCTAACAGGAATGCTCTTTCACAACTCAAGAAATTTTTCACACCTTTTAAGTCTGGCGAAACGGTCCAAGAAATATAATTTATATTGAGTTTGTATTTTCCAATCAATTCTTTTTTTATTGGTATTTTAAGTTCTGTTTTTTCCCATTTATATGGTCGCATATTGAATATTTCTTCATCTGAAATACTTAAATTTATTGGCTTTATCAATGTGCTATTTTTAATTTCCTTTACAAAAAATGGTCTATTAAGCATAGTAAATGGAATTACAGAAATATCGGTTCGGTAATTTTCACAAAATTGAAGATACCAGCATATATTCAATTGAAAATCACCGTGTGTAAATAAAATTCCATTTTCTTCTACTTGGTTCAATAATTGCTTCCCATATTCGATACTCCATTTAGGAAATCCACCAATATCAAATGCTTTTTTATAATACTTTTTTACATTTTCATAATTCTTTTGTTGCAGAGAATATATTGCATTGGCTCCACATTCCGCCGTGTAAAAGTATTTTGCATCACCATAATTTGGGTCTAACTCAAGTGCTTTATTCAAGTAATAATGTACAGTATCTGAATAACTTAAATTATAACCTTTCAAAGGCCTGCTATCATAAGCGTTATAATGAATGTAGTAACCTAAGTAATAATAGACCTCTTTATCATTTGGATTTGTTTCAAGAGCTTTTTGCATGAAAATAATAGCTAAAGGGTAATTTGCCTTAGCAAATGCATCAAGTCCAAGTTGCTTATAATTTTCTGTTTGTCCAAATAATGTTGAAGTAAAAAATACAACTAAAATGATAGTGTTGATTTTGTTCATATATGTTCGTGTCTTTTTTTAATGTGTGGCAACACTATGCTTATATTTAAATAAAGAGTTATCGAGCAATAATCAGCTTTTTTACCTGCTGTTGTTTGGTTTTGGGGTTGTTTATTGTTATTAAATACACACCGTTTTGCAATTGGCTAACATCAATAGCTGTTTTAAATTCTGATTGAAAAACTTGCTTACCTAATATATTGAATATTTGCAAGCCACAGTCTTTTTCGTTGTTTTGTCCGTTAGATTGCAACATTATTGTAAGATTCCCGTCTCTCAATGGATTGGGGAATACATCAAAAGCAATGGCTTCTTTTTCAATTTCATTCACACCTAAATATTCTGTACCAAAAACAGGACGTATCATCAACGAACCTTTATAAATAGTATTTAACCAAGAGCCAGAAGTATTATGAAAAATATTCCCTCGAGAATCAGTATTTCTATCAAAACCAACGTTAAGATTATCGTCAGTAGTTTGTATCCAGCCTACATAAAAAGTTGTATTTACTTTAACTTGATTATCGAGGATATAGCTATGGAATTTGTTTGCGCTTTTTTCAAAAATAGGCATTAGTGGGTTACTTTGATAAATAATATTTCCAGGGTTTCCTCCTGTTCCTGTTGCATCCCATACAGTAAGGTTAAAATACTGCTGATTAGCATTGTTTAACGTAGTATTAAAAAACATTTCTACGGCTACCAATGTATCTGGCTGACGCATCTCAAATTTATATGCCAGCATAGCACCAGCAGGTGATAAACCATAGCCGTCTTCTGCAGTACCATCATCGTAAGCATAATAATCGCCAAAGTTTTGAATAAATCTATTGGTGTCGTTTTCTGGACGAAAATCTGAACCCCCAGCATTTAATTTAAAAATATGTCTAATTTCATATTTTGATTTTACTCCAACAGAGAGAGGAAAATTATAGGTAACAGGAGGTGTAGCATGTATAGATGAAGTTTGATAACCATTTGTCCAAAATGAATAAATATTATCAGGTCCAGGATCTTCTGTCCATAATAATATATTGTTTTGGCTTAGAATTTCATATTTATATCTAGAATAAACAGTTCCTGTATCTATGTTGCTAAGTAACATATTAAGATTGTCTTTTACATCGCTTGTTTGAAACTGCTTAGCTGGCATTGCTTGATATTTCTTAAGAAACGAAGGTGCTTTTTCTATAAATGTTAAATCTTTGCGAGTAGTATCAAATAAGTTTCTATTAACACCTAAATATACATAATCAATATTCCACTGATCGCAGTTGCTTAGCCAGCTGGGAGAAGGACTACTTCCTAAGCTGCAATAGTTTCTAAATCGAAATTGAAAACCATCTTTGTAATAATTTGCCGAATCTTTAACTGGAATAATTACATATTTAAAATATCTACTTGTCTTTAAATAAATAGAATCGAGAGGCATGCCTTTTGTACCCCACACCCTGTTCCATTTTTGTAGTAATGGGTTATAGAATTCAAGTACCAATGAATCATTAGGTTCGGGGGCATCGCCAAGTAGTTCCCAAGGTAAACCACGCCCACCAGCGGGTTGAAAATAAAAGCTGAAATACAGAGAATCGGATATCTTTAATGCTTTTAATGCTGGCTGAAATATTGAATCTAAACGAATAGGACGAGAAGTTAATGTATCGGCAGGAAACTGAGATGGTGTTGCTAATGGATATATTACACCACTATCATTCAAGGCATCAAAAGTGGCAACACCAATAGTAGGAGGATAAATGGCAAATTGAGTATTAATATACACATAATTATCCATCCATAAATTAGAATCAGGAAAGCCCGTATAGTTAGAAAAATCGTCAATAAATGGTAGTTTTAATGAGACGGTACTTGCTTTTAGTTTATTTTTGGCTCTGTATTGACTTACAAGCTGAGGGTTTGTGGATAATTGTGTAATTATTTCCTGAGAGTATGCCCACGAAATATTTATCAGTATTAAACTTAAAATTATGAATATTTTTTTCATTGTTCTGCTTTAAAAACCTTAGAATCCATCTGGTTCGCTGGCTGTGGAATCGTATTTATAGTTTTTGATTAATTCGTTAAAATTTACTTTTTTATCGGAACGATACCAAACATCAATAATTTGACCCATATTCATCGTTGCTCCTGAGCCATAAGCCGGACTTTGACGATATACACGAGAATGAATGGTGTCTTTTCCATCTTCAAATACCTCAGCTCCAATATTTAAAGATGAGGCTCTTAAAATTTTCATTACTTCACTTTGTTTTTTCCCTAATAAAAAAGGGATTTGCATTTTGTGGTCGCCACCAGTTCCATGACCCAACACTAAATCAATGCGAGCACCCTTTTTAATGGGTTTGCCTGGTTCAATTTCAACACCTTTATATTTTTGGCGTAATACGGCATTTTTTGCCATATCGGGAACATATTCAAGAGAACCTACTTGCAAACTATAGGTTTCGAGCAATGACATAGACTGACGAAGCGATAAATCTATTAAGTTGGGCATACTTACCTTTTCGGGTTCCGACGAAACTACTGTTAAATAAATAGTTCTGCTGTGTTTAACCTTTTCATTGGGTAATGGATCTTGATGAATGATGCTTCCTTGGGGTAATTTAGCATCGTAAAGTGAATCAACAACTATAAATTCAAAACCATTATCATCAGCATATTGAGATAATTCGCTGGGTTGCTTTCCTCTAAAATCGGGAACGGTATAAAATTCTCCATGATGGGTGTAAAAGCCTAAGGAGAGAATAATTAAATACACAATGCCTATAGTAAGCACTATTGCTAATAGTAAATGTTTGAAAAACAAACGACTTTTTAGAAAATCTATCAAACGCATTGTAAAAAATTTAGCAATTAATTAAATTACCAATTATTACTAACTGATTATTATTAATTTTATTGTGATAAGCTATTTTTGCAAACCTACATGATTTTTTTTAAATAACAATGATTTTCCATGAAAAAAATCTGTAATTATCTTTTATCCAACAAAATAAATTATGACACAATAATATTTTACTTTAACCTTTTTACTTTCTACTTTAACCTTCAATACCCTGTTCTTCGATAAATAGCATTTATTGTTTTTAGTATCAGTATAATGTCGAGTTTTAGCGACCAATTATCAATATATTGCAAATCAAGTTTCATCCATTCATCAAAACCAAGTTCGTTTCGCCCCGAAACTTGCCAAGTACAGGTAATGCCTGGTTTAACTGAAAGTCGGCGTAATTGTGGGCGTTCATACAATGCTACTTCTTCGGGCAATGGTGGACGGGGTCCTACAACCGACATATCACCACGCAAAACATTCAAAAATTGAGGAAACTCATCTAAACTTGTTTTTCTTAAAAAAGCTCCGACTTTTGTTACACGTGGGTCATTTTTAATTTTAAAAACAGGACCATCGGCTTCGTTTTTATTTTCCAACTCTTTTTTTTGTTTATCGGAATTTTGCAACATAGTCCTGAATTTGTACATAGTAAAAAGTCGTCCGCGTAATCCTACTCGCTTTTGTTTGAAAAAAACTGAACCTTTTGACTCTATTTTTATTAACAAAGCAATTATTAAAAAGAACGGAAGGAAACCCAGCATCGCAAAAAATGACATCAGGTATTCAAATACAGATTTTATTAACAATGCAAAATAATCGGCAGAAGTAACCGAAAAAGTCATCATTGGTAATTCTTCAAAATAACTCAAATGAGATTTTGAGGCAATAATGTTGAATAATTCCGACTGCAACTGAAATGTTACACCAATTTCGGCACATGAATAAATCAAATTTTTTATTTGCTGGGTATTAATTTCATTTTTACAATAAATAATTTCATCTACAACATGCTGTTCCATTATTTTATCAAGATTTACCTCGTTGCTAATAATTTGGTATTTATTAGCATATCTTTTACGTATTTTTTCTGAATTAGAAACAATGCGGAAAACAACAAAACCCCAATGCTTTTCTGTAATAATTTTTTCGATAAAACTTATAGAACTTTCATCGGCAATTAAAATTACTTGTTTGATATTTTTCCCTTTAATAAGCGACTGCTTTACAAAGCTGATAATCATTACTTTGTTGACAAATAATAAAATTAAGTTTGTTAATCCAAAAATTAAAATTGCTATACGACTAATGGAATTGAGCTTAAAAGAAAAAATGAATATAAACAAAATGCTTACGCCTACTAAAATTACCAAACTGTATTCTATAAACACAACAGAATAAGCTTTAACTCTTTGCGAAGATTGAAGGCTTATTATTTTGAGTAAAATAAACCAAGTTGGAATAATTAAAATGCCTAATAAAATATATTGGTCAGAAAACACCGTATCTTTTGCTACAGTATAAACTCTAATAGAATAAGCTATAATAAATGCGACTAAAGAAAGGAAAATATCTAAAAGTGTAAGTGCATTATTATAAAGTCGTTCATTTTCTTTGAGCATAGGAAATTATTTTGTCGTTTTCTTGTTACTCCTAAATTCACAAAAACATATTTTAAAAATCATTAAGTATTGTATATAAATATTTTATACAAAACTTAAATAATTAAAAAAATTATTACCTATTTTTAGTACGATAAAAAAATAGAATCTGGGTTTTTGGGGGATAAAAGTACAAAAAATATACTTTGAAATAAAAAACACTTAAATTTGCCACCTATTTTGTTGTAGATTTTAAAAATATAGTATATGATTAGTAGGTTAGAAAAAGAAAATTTATTAAAGCAACAATCAATTGTAATATGGCTGACAGGCTTGTCTGGGGCAGGGAAAACTACTTTGGCAATAAATATCGAAAAGGAATTGTTCAAAAGAGGCTTTCTTACTCAAATATTAGATGGGGATATTATTAGAAATGGCATTAATAATAATTTAGGCTTTTCGGAACAAGATCGTGAGGAAAACATTAGGCGTGTTGCAGAAATATCAAAGATTTTTTTAAGCTGTGGCATTATATGTATAAATAGTTTTATAAGCCCAACGCATAAAATCAGACAACTTGCAAAAGATATTATTGGGAATAAAAACTTTATAGAGATATTTGTAAATTGTTCTCTTGAGGTTTGCGAGGAAAGAGATATAAAAGGATTATATAAAAATGCAAGAAAAGGAGAAATTAAGAATTTTACAGGAATTAATTCTAAATATGAAAATCCTATAAACCCTGACATTGAAGTTAATACAGCAGTACTATCTATTGAAGAATCTCTTGAAAAGTGTTTGAAAGTAATTCTTCAACGAATTAATAGAAGTACCTAATTGATTAACAAGCATATAAAGTAAAAGATACTAATTATTGGGGTAAAGAAATAGAAAAGAGCGTTACCTTGCCTATTTTACTTTATATTTTATTTTAAGTTGTTTTAGTGATTCATCGTTGGTTATTTCTTTCTGATTGCGATTAGAAAAAATGGTATCTAACAGCGTTTTTTCAAAATCCTCATTCTTTTCTATTGAATTAGAATAAATTTTGTGTAAAAAATTGGGCTTTTTAATAATTTTTTCCAACCTTGTAATTAGATATTTATTGTTTATCTGAGACATAATATTTGTTACTTTATTAACCAATATAAAATTTACAGTACGTTTATAATCTGCATTATTATCTTTTGGGTTAATAGTTCTGAGTGTTTTATATGCTTCGTCAATTTTATTTGAAGATAGAAAAATTTTTGCCTTTAATGTTTTTATTTGAACGTCAGTAGGGGCATACTTCAATGCTGTATTAATATATTCAAATGCTTTGGAATAATCTTTGTTATTAGCATGCACAACAGCTAATCCTTTCAATGTTTCTATATGATAAGGGCTATCTTTCAATGATTTATTATACGTTTCTAATACCAAATTTAAGTCGTTTTTTGTTTGGTACAACGATGCTGCTCTGATTTGCATAATAGGATCGCAAAATGGCGAAATTGTGGAGAAAGACGAGTATATTTCATTGGTAATTTTAATAATTTGTTCATGATTATTAAGTTTACTGTATGTGTAAATACGCTTAATTCCAATTTCTGATTGTAATCTTTTATATGTAGCATAACTACTAATACTTAGTACGCATAATATAACAACTGCTAATGGTTTAATCGAAATCTGTAATTTAGTTTCGTTATCTTTTTTGAATTTGTTATTATATTCAAAAACAATAAAAGCAACTATAATATTCAGAAATATTTGCATCTCTATTCTTTCACGAGGAAAAGCAAAAAATGAATCAACCATATATCCAACTAAAGCAAAAAATAAGATTAAGATAAAAAAGCTATCTTGAAAATTCTCTGTTTTTTTGAGCGTTCTAACACAAAAATATAACAGCAAAGCAAATAGTAGCAGCAATGTTACCAAGCCAATTATACCATTTTCTGCCAAAATCTGAAGATAATCGTTATGTGCACGATCTGGCATTATTCGTCCTCTATCGGTTGTAACTTGTAAATCGTATTGTAATATTTCTATTCTCCAATTGCCTGCACCAACTCCTAATAATGGTTTTTCTTGTGCCAACGATATGGTTTTTTTCCACAAATTGAGTCGGTGAAAACTGTTTCCTTCTTTAATATTTGTTGTATTGGCTAAGTGATTTTGGATTGTTTTATTTTTGTCAATTACCGAAATAACCACAACAGCTATAATTGCAATTCCGAAAATTATTACAAAATACCGTAAAATTGGCTTTAACTTATTTCCTAATTGACTCTTGCTTGCGTAAAATAAATACAACAACAAAGTAAAGCCCAACGAAACAAAAAAAGCTACCCAAATAGCACGGGTCATTAAAAATGCTATTAGTAATAAATTAAGTAGAGCTCCTATAATTGCTGCTTTCTTCCATATTTTATCAAAAATTGCTATACCATAAACGCTGAATGTAAAGGCGATAAAAAGAACTTCGGAAAAAATATTTTTTTGTGCAAAATTTCCCGTGATTAAATAAATGGATTCAATGCTATATTTCGATTCTGAAAGAATTTTTAATAGCTGAAAAATACCTACTAAAGAAATAATTAACGAAAGTAAAACAAAGGCTTTGGTAAGGGCTAATCTGCTATTTTCTTTAGGTAAGACAAATATTATCAAATATAAAAATAAAATAAAAAAAGTGGCTCGTTTTAAAAATTCACAAATTGCTTCTGATTGGTTAGTTGCCCAAAAAATTGAAATTCCGACAATAAGAATTGAAACAGCATAAATCAAAACTACCGGATTTTTTAATATATTAATATCCGTTTGCCTTAGTATTCCTCTTTTTTTATTAAATATTATAGGTAAAAATAGCAACCCAAGAAAAACTGATATACCAAGCATTCTGATTTCTAATTGCTGATCCATTGCCAATTGATAATAAAAATTCGGTATAATTACTATCAGCGTAAGGAAAATAAAAAACGAAAATGTAAAAATTTTGTCCTTTGTACTGTCTTTAGTTTTGACTTTTTTCATTGCTTTGTAATTTTTTTTAAAGTGTAAATGTATTGATTATTAACGAGATGTTTCCTTCGTCAGCATGACAAAAAACGAGATGACAAAAAAATCATCTCTTTCCAATTTTGCTAAAAAGTTCATAATACGAAGTAATGACTTTTCCCCAATTATATACAGTTTGTAATCTTTCAATATTTTTGTGAATCCAAACTGATTTTGTATTATTATCAGGCTGTTGCTGTATTATTTCTGCGATATGGTTTTCGTTTTGAAAAAAAAGTCCATTATTTTTTAACACTGCTCGATTAAATGGATTATCGTGAGCACATATCATAGCCGATGCAGCCATTGCCTCTAAAAGTGAAGGATTTGTACCTCCGGAAGAATGTCCATGAAAGTATAATTTTGAGTAAAATCTTAGTTGATTTAGGGTATCATCCTTTTTAAATATAGAACCCAAAAACCGTATTTGGGTTGAATTGTATTTTTGATAAAGATATTTTCCGAATTTATTTTGATAATTACCAATAATTAGGAGTGGTAGGCTCGTTTTAGATAAAAGAACTCCTTTAATAATTTCTTCTATATGATTATCGGGCTGAAATCTTGAAATAATCAAAAAATAATGATTGGGCTGCAAATCGAAAACTTTCAACGTGGTTTCATCCTGTTTTGTAAAAATTTCGGCACCATAAGGAATAAAAACGGATTCTCTGTTGTATTTTTTCAAAACATATTCCTGAATAGCCTCAGAATCTGCTATTAACAAATCATTGCTTTTTACAGCAGTTTTTTCAGCATATTTTAAAAATTTGCGAACAGAGCTGTTATATTTGGTACGTATCCATTCTAATCCATCCATATTACTCACTCTGTATGGCTTACGGGGAAGTAGCCGATGCCACACAGAGCTACTTGTATTTCCAAGTTGATAAATAATGTCGAAATTACGTTTTCTGCTATCTAAAATACAATTGAAATCGTAAATAAACTGTCCGGCTGTTCCTATTTTGTATTCAGGATCGTAGCAATGAATTATGTTTACTCCATTCCATACCGCATTTTTATAAGGATGATTATGAGAATTATAAACATACACATCATGTCCATGGCTTGCGGCAT
>CAYTJB010000046.1:12973-15188 GCA_964437995.1 uncultured Bacteroides sp.
CCGCGTTCTACTAATCCTTTAGATAAGTGTTCGGCAAATTTCTCGAATCCTCCATAGTGGTTTGGAATACCACGACAACCCAAAATACCAATTTTCATAATTTCACAAAAATTGCGTTATTATTAAACGCATAAATAAAAATATCATAATAATACTTAATATTGGCTATGCTATAATTCGTCTCCAAAATCACGTTTTAGTTTCTTAAAAGTTAATGCACCAATAATAAATATAATTGTTGTAACTGACCAGAAATATATGTTCATTTCAACGTACTCAAAAAACCAAATATGATCTATAAATGTATATCTGTATCCTTCGGTAATATAAAAAAATGGATTAAGCAAGGCTACATAACGATAATTACCATGAAGCCTACTAAACGACCATATTATAGGTGTTGCCCAAAATAACATTGTTACTATAATATTGACAATATGTGCCATATCTTTAACAAACACATTAACCGACGATACAAACCACGCAATACCTGTAAGCAAGACCGTCATTGCAAAAAGATAATAAAAAATTTGTATCCAGTATATATTCGGATATATTCCATAACCAAAAACAAGAAGCAACACAACACAACCAACTAATATAGTATGTACTATCATTCCTGAGAAAATTTTAATAATCGGTATCATACTTACGTTAAATGCCGTTTTTTTAATCAAGTACGAATATTCATTTATTGCAGCACAACTCACAATCATGGTTTGGCTAATAAACATCCATGGAACCATAGCTACTATTAACCAAGGTGCAAAAGCAGTTCCTGAGTTAGCATGTCCTCCTTTTAACCCAAAAGAAAAAGCAAACCATATAACAAAAACATATACAGCAGGATGTATAAATGCCCATGGTAATCCAATATAGGATGCAAGATAACGACTTTTAAAATCTCTGACAACTAAAGTATATAAGAGTGACCTCTGTTTGAACAAGGATTTTAAAAAATAAAATATTCCCTTGATGTGTTTCATATTTATCAATTATTAAAATACTATTTTTAAAATAAGCCTCAAATGACTATAAAAAAGTGCTTATGATATAATTTTTACGGTAGCTTCATCAATTACCAATTGCGTTCCCATTTTATATTTGGTATCAGGATTAGAAACTTCCAAAATTAAAGCATCATGAACCCAATGTGAGTATATACTGTTTTCATTAGAATAAGGTAAACTGCCAAAAGACATGGTATATCTCCCATTGCTAATTTTAGGAAAAGTAAAATCAATGGCAATTGTAATTGGTTTATTTGGCTCAAAAACCAATTGCTGTTGTTGGGTGTAAGTATTAATTTTAAATACTGATGTTCCAAATTGCCCGTTGAGTGTTAGATGAACACATGGTTTTTCAATTTTTTGATTGGCAATTAAATGTAAAAACACCCTAACTTTTTCACCTCCTTTTAGCAGATTAATCTTTTTATTTGTTTCAATATCGTACATAGCTGCATATTGAATTTGCATACCGCCTACTCCATAAGATTCGCATTTACTCAAATCAAACCATTCAATTTCAGGATAATCGGAAAGAAAAGCAATTTCGTTTAACTGCAAAGATTTTTTCCCTTCCGAGCCAGATACTCCTTTAGATAAAGGAACTCTCTCTTGTGAAGTCATAAAAGCATTGTAGGAATTTGTAACATACAACGGATCGCCTTGTTCCATAATTTTTCCCTGATGAATCCAAATAGCTTTGGTACAAAATTCTCTTACAGCACTAAGACTATGTGTACATAACAAAATGGTTTTCCCTTTATCTTTGAAATCTCTGATTTTTCGGTAACATTTCTGTTGAAAACGAATATCGCCTACTGATAAAACTTCATCAGTAATCAGTATATCAGGGTCAACGTTGATAGCTATTGAAAATGCCAGCCTAACATACATCCCACTCGAATAAGTTTTTACAGGCTGATACACATATTCGCCAATATCAGCAAAATCAAGAATTTTTTGAATTATTGACTTCATTTCTTTTTTTGTATAGCCCTGAATTGCTCCCAGAAAATAAATATTTTCAATACCCGTAAGATCCCTATTAAAACCACCACCAAGTTCAAGTAAGGCAGTAACTTTGCCATTGCAATAAAAACTACCGGATGTAGGCGTTGAAACTGATGCAAGAATTTTAAAGAGTGTTGATTTGCCACTCCCATTTTGTCCAATAATACCCACTACTTCACCTTTTTCAATCTGAAAAC
>CAYTJB010000047.1:0-471 GCA_964437995.1 uncultured Bacteroides sp.
TAACTTTTTTATTCGTTCATTTATAGAGTTAATAACATAGCTAAAATTTTGAGGTTCCATAACTACATTATCAACAGTAGGTTTTATTTGTCCACTTAGTTTTTCAATATTACGTTTTACAATATTTATCTCTTCTTTTATGGTGTTTATTTGGTTCTCGGTATTAATAAATTGAAGTGTAATAATAGATTCATTCAATTCGTTTTTTAAAGAATGGTTAAGCACTTCTATTTGCTTATTAATAGCCTCTACTTGTTTGTTCAAATTGTCTATTTCTGCACTTTGGGGTTTTATAGTTCCTTTTTCTGGTTTCAAACCAAACATCCACCAAGCATCAAACCAAGAGCAAGATTTATCTTCAAAAGGACTAAATTCCAAAAGTTTTAGGTAAACGGCTTCATCTTCTTTGCTTACCCAATCTTTGGCAGTAGTTAATAATTTTTTTTGCAGACTGGCAAATGTAGTTTCTAA
>CAYTJB010000047.1:481-9735 GCA_964437995.1 uncultured Bacteroides sp.
CTAATTCTTTTTTTTCTTCGTGGCTTGCATTAAAATAATCGTGGCGTATTTTTGTCAACTCATCTGCAATAATATGCGTGTTTCCAAAATCGCCTTTAAGTTCGCCCAATGGTATTAATGTGTTGGCACATAAAATTTTAAAACTTAGGTTGGGCAATGGCTGTGGCTCTAATTCATCTACTACCAAACTTAACCAAAAACGCAAACGTGCAATATCAACCGCACCAGCATCAATATCTACTCCATAAATACTTTCTTCGATAATATGTTTTTTTATTTCTGCTTCAGTTTGCTTTCGCGTAAAGCCTTTTAGCTCTTGCAAATATATTTGAGTATTAAAAATCTCTTGCAATAAACCCATAGGGAAAGCTCCCGAACCAATGGCAGGGTCGCAAATTTTTACTTGTTCTAAGGCATCTATTATTTTATAAGCATTCTTCTCAGCAAACTGTATTTCGGTTGCATTAAGTTCTTGCTGTTGTATTATTTTTTTTATGGTTATTTGTTTGTTATTAATGGTTATTTCATCAGTTTTGTCGTTTGCCATTAATAATTTACCATTAACAAACTCCGAAAGGCTCTCTTGACACATATAGTGTACAATTTCTTTGGGTGTATAAAAAGCACCTTTGTCTTTGTTATCTTCTAAGAGGTTTTCAAAAATATGCCCTAACATTTCGGGGTCAACGGCTACTGTATGCTCATCGGGTGCATCTTCGTAAATAGTAAAGTTAAAATTATTGAAGGTAGTAAATAGGTTTTCAAATATTTCTGTTGGCAATGCCAGTTTGCTAAATTTTTTATCGTGACTATCGTCAAACAAACCACCATTAAGGTATGGGAAATAATAATTGTTTGTTGAAGCGGAATTATTAATTATGGTTTGTGAAGCAGGATTATTAAGTGTTTTAAAAAATAACGGAACTAATTCTTGGCTATAGAAATCATCTTTGTGCTTTGAGTTTTTGTATAAGTTGAAAAGATAATCCTGGTCGCCAGCACCCCAATTAACCATTAACAATTTATCACTAACCATTGTTGGACAAGCTAACCAGCCTTTCTTTTGAATAAAATATAAAAAGACTATTCGCCCCATCATTCGTTTGCAAAAATCACGGGCTTGCTTTTCGTCTTTATTAAACAAGGCAGTTAATTGCCAATTGGGTTCGTGAATTAGTTGTTCAACGTATTTATTTCCAGTTTTTTTGTATCGTTTGCCAGTAATGTATTGCACAAAATCTTCATACGATTTTTTGTATTCATTAAAAAAATCTTTGCTTAATTTTTCTACAGAAAAAGCTTCTTCAAAATCGTTTAAAGAAAGCAATTGAAATATATTGCCTTGCTGTTTTTGTATAAGTTTATCAAAACGAATGGCTGCTGTTAATGCTTTTTCGTTTTTGCCAAACAAATAGGTGTATCGCTTGGGTGCTGTTTCTTTATCTTCAATTTGGTTGGTTTCTTTGTTCTTTACTTTGCGTTTGCTTATGTAACTGAAACGCCACTTATCGCCCTGCACAAAAACTACCATTGCACCCGAAACTTGCTGTGTAATGCTTTTTATAAGATTGCGTAAACCTACCCGATTACGTGTTAATTTTACATTCTCATTGAGTTGTACTTCAAAAATTCCGATTTTTGTATATTCGTCCACTTCGTAATTACCCAAAGAAAGACATTGTTTGCTAATTTTATTATCAATTAATTGAATAGGGTGTGCATCGCCATACAATTTATTATTGGTAAAGTGATTTTGCAAAAATGCTTTCCATTCCTTTTGATTGTATGGACTTTCGAGTAGTTGTCGTATTTCGGGTATTGTCATTTATTTTTCTTTATTTTCAATTATAGTTAAATTGTCGTTTTTAAGCCATTCTTGTAATTGTTTTTCGGTAGGTAAATACAATTGATAGGTAGTTGCAAACAAATTGTTTTTATCGTTAAGCACAGAGTACTTGGCTACAACATTATCGTTATCGGCACATAATAATATACCAATAGTAGGATTATCGGTTTCGTTTTTTTCAAGGTCGTCATACATTCTTACATACATATCTAATTGACCAACATCTTGATGTTTTAATTTGCTGTTTTTAATATCAATTATCACAAAACACTTTAAGATGTAATTGTAAAAAACTAAATCAATATAAAAATCAGAAGTTTCGGTACGGATAAGTTTTTGTTGAGCTACAAAAGCAAATCCTTTGCCTAATTCGAGCAAAAAATGCTTTAAATGCAAGATTATTGCATTTTCAACCTCTTTTTCTTTGTGTGTAAGATTATTGGGCAAGTTTAAAAACTCTAATACATAAGGGTCTTTAATAAAATGGTGCGTAATAGGTATCACTGCTTTATTATCAGAAGATGGTTGAATAGATTGATTGGCTAATATTCTTTGAAAATATTGTGTACTAATATTTCTATCTAATTTACGTGTACTCCAATGTTGAGAAATGGTTTCTTGTAAATAGAAATTACGAGCAGCAATAGTTTCTACCCTAATAATCAAACGGTAATGCGACCAAGTTAATTCGGGACGCAGTGTGTCCCGAATTGGGAAACAGTTATAGAACTGCCTAATTCTTCGCAATTCTCTTTCGTCAAATCCTTTACCAAAATCCTGTGTTAGTTTAGTTGCTAAATTTTTTAATAAGAAGCTACCGTATTCTGCTTTTGCATTGCCGTTTTGTTCTTCTTCTACAATAATTTTACCTATTTGCCAGTAGGTAAAAACCATTTGAGTATTGATGTATGAATAAGCATTGTTGCGAGCTTGCAACAGCACTTCTTTTATGCTCTGATATATGTTTTGAATGCTATCCATATTGCTATAAAAAGGTTTCAGAAATTATTATTTTAGGTTCTATTGGTAAAAAATCTTTTTTAATTTCACGCTTGATTTTTGAAGTGTATTTATGCGAAAGTTTTATTAAATCTAATTCCAGTTTAGTAGCATTGGTTTCGTTGCGGAGTTTATACACATCATTGGTTAAGTTAGCATAAGTACCGTTTTTTAACAAAGGTAATAAATTAGTAGCAGCCTCTTTAGCGTCTTCAGAACTTAGTGTGTCTGCCAACCAATTATTTAATCGAACAACGGCAGTTTGTGTTCTTACATCACTGGTATCTTCTTTACCACCTACCATTTCTGGCGTTGTAATTTCTTTTTCAAACTGATTGATAATGTGGTTAATTTGTTTGTAATGTGCATCAGGAACAGGCAAAATGCTTTCTTCAGTTTTTAGTGCTTCAAATACTTTTACTGCAATTTCGAAAGTTACTGCATAAGATTTGCCCTGTGCATGAATGTATATATTTTTGTAATTCCCATTTTTTACAAAAGCAATACTTTGTTCTGAATTATTTGAATTGCGAATACAACGTATTTTTAGAGGCATTTTTCTGATTGCGTTAAAATGGTCTTCGTCTTTTTCTCTAAACTTACGCAACCACTCTAAGTAATGGGTTCTTACATCTATCTCATCTTCTTTTTCTTCAAACATTCTGAATTGGTCGATAATTTCGTCTAAGGTATAAATTTTATTGTCTTCTCCAAATGTACTGTGGCTACTTTGTAGCTTTGCCAATGATTTTATTTTTAATTTTATGCGTTGATCCCCTTGTTCGGAAGGATAAAAATTATAATTGTAAATAGCGTTGGCTTTTGTTCCAATACGGTTGATACGACCAAGCCTCTGAATTAATTTTGTGGGGTTCCAAGGCGTATCATAATTAACTATCACATTGGCACGATGCAAGTTTATACCTTCTGCTAATACATCAGTAGTAAGAATTATATCATAGTCGTTTCTGAAACGCCCTTCAAAATTTGCATCAAAATTTTCGCGAATGGTTTCAAATTCACGATTGCGGTTTTCTGATGTAATGCTTAAAACTTTATAATTGGTTTCTTTTTTTAATCTGGTTGTTAAATATCTTAATGTATCGGCACTCTCGGTAAAGATTACTAATTTGCCTAATTCATTTTTATTGGAATCAAAATATTCTGTTTTAAACAAATCAATAAAGACATTCCATTTAGGGTCGTTGTCATCTTCAACTGCCTGCCATTTTTCATTTAATGCAAATAAATTTTCATAATCCTTTCTTAATCCTTCAATGAAACCGTTTTTAAAATCAGATTGTTTGAATTTTTTATTTTTGGGCTTGTCATCGTCTATTTTAAAAATCTCAATCTCTATTTCTTCATCAGATAAACCTTTGTTTAATAAATCAGAAATATCCAAGTCAGGTGCAATAAAAACACAATCTCTTTCATACATTTCTATCATTTGCTTGGTTGAAGTAGTTATTTTGTTTAATGATTTTTTAAAGGCATAAAAACTACTTTCTAACCGCTTTATTAACTGGGTTTGCATAATGAATGCCAATGAACGGGATACAGTTTTTGCATTTTGGTAAATACCGTTGTTGGCTTCATCGGTTAAAAAGGCAATTGCTTGGTAACGAAAGAAATCAATTTTGTTTTTATCAATGATACTATTAGCAGTATCTGCAAAAAGAATAGCTAAATGGTGTGGTAATTGATATTCGTTTGCAAAAGGGTCGGCAACTTTAGGGAAATAAATACCCTGCTCTATTAAATCTTTTTTATATCGATCATTTTTGGATAAGTCGGTACGGGTTCGGCGTATCGTAATATCTTTTATTACCTTATCTCTTATGTCGTTAAATATTTCCTGAATACCTATCAAATCAAGCGGAGATTGCTGAATAAGCAATTTGTATTTTATAATATGAGGGTAAAAGTATTTCTGCAAATTGGTTATTCCTAAATTACTGTTTCTTATATCTTGAAATAATGAAATAAGATAATAAATATCTTCGGGCTTATTATTTAAAGGTGTTGCAGAAATTAAAACAATTTTTTTATCGTACCCCTCAACACCGCCAATGTTTTCTCTGCCAGATTTACAAATAACTTGCAAATTCTCAAACTGCTGGCTTTTGTGATTTCTAAATTTATGTGCTTCATCCACCAAAATTAAATCATAGAATTCTTTATCGGCATAATTATGATCGCCATCAATAATTTTATTTAAGCTGCCGTTTGCAATAAAATGGCATTTTTCGTCAATTCTAAATTCTTTAAACGTAGATTTCCAGTTTTTTTCTATTGTTGGTGGATATACCACAAGTACTTTTGTTTTGGGACCATTATTTATAATAAATTTCTTAGCTAATAAAGCAGCCATAACAGTTTTACCAGTACCTACAACATCGGCTAAAAAGAAACCATTGTATTTTAATAATAGCTCGTAACCCTGATTAACAGCATCAATCTGATAACTTAATTTTTTGAATTTTTTTAAAGGAATATCGCTTATGCTATCGGGGTCGTACTCAATATTTTTACCAAAAAATTCAATTAAGAATTTTACATAAACCTCAAATGGAGTAGGTGTTGTTTCTAAATAAGTTTTCTTTATCAAACTTGGAGCATCAACAGGAAGAATTTTAGTACTTTGCTCCCAAAGTAACTCAAATTCAGTATCTGCAAATTTTACGTTATCAAAATCCCTTAACTCAATATTCATTTCGTAATTATGGGCAACATCTTCCAACCCTAAGCCTTGAGCAGAAAGGTTTGAAGAGCCCATAATTACCATTCCATTAGGATTGTGTTCGTTAAAATTTGGAGAAAGGAAAATATAAAATTTTGAATGAAGTTTTTTAGAATTATGTGCTCTAATTTCAATTTTACCAGAGCCAATATCTTCAACAAGTTGCAATATACCATCTTCTATATCCTTGCCGTATTTTGCATTAATAATATCGTCTTGAATAGATTGAACAAAGGTTTCCTTAATATCTTTAGCATTTAAGTTGAATAATAAACCTTGTTTTTGAGCTAACGCAATAAAAGGGTCAACATTAATACCTGCAATTATTTTTACTTTTAAATCGGCAGGGAAATGTTTACGAATTGCAAAATAGCCAGAAGCCCTAAAGTATCCTATAACTGATTTAAAGTATTCGATATTTTGCATGTGCTCAAATACGCCTACAAATTTATTGTAAAGTGTATTTTCGCCTTGATTGGTAAAAAAATTTGTGGACATTTTTTGTCAGTTAGATGGATTATAGATTTTATAAAGCTAACAACTAATACTATTTTTAAATATCACTTACTATAAAGCGTTGTATTGTTATTTTAATGACAAAAATACATATAAAAAAAGAATGTTAATAGAAAAATAAAAAATACTTCAATAGGCTTACTTCAACTATGCTCAGCAACCGTCAATCAATTAGCAAATTACGCTTACGCTCAATTACCCTATTTTTGTATAACAGCCTTATTGTGGTGGTAAAAAATACTTGCCTGTGAGTTTTTTGAAAGATTATCAACTGAAAGGGTTGAAAGATTTCCTTGTGTTGGAACTTGATTACTTTCCGATACAAAAACTCGAAAAAATATTTCCAAGTATCTCATCGCTTGTTATTTCACCTGTTATTTCACCTAAATGATGCAAGGCTGTTCTGATATCAATAGCTATCAAATCGCCACTTATATTATTGGCAATACCATACTCAACCTGTTGAATAGCTTCATTGGTTTTTACCAAAGCTTCGTAATGACGAATATTAGATACCAATGTAACATCGGTTGTATTTTCTGTAGCGACTGATTTCAACAATGTATCTGTAATTAAATTGATATTTTCTTTTCGTTTGGCAGATATATAAATGATTTCCATTGCCAGTAAATCGCTAAAGTGCTGAGGTGCTTTCTCTAACAAATCTGTTTTGTTGGCTATGATAATAAATCGCTTGGTTTTATTTTGAATATGTTCTTCAAAATTTTTCAAAGCTAATTTTATTTCATCAACGGTAGTTTCTTTAATATCAACTACATATAAAATAATATTGGCTTGTTCTATTTTTTGATACGTTCGTTCAATGCCAAAATTTTCAATTTCATCAAAAGAATCACGCAAACCAGCAGTATCAATAAATCTGAATGTAACGCCATTAATTGTTAGCGTGTCTTCAATGGTATCTCTTGTGGTTCCAGGGATTTCAGAAACAATGGCTCTTTCTTCGTTAAGCAATGAGTTGAGCAGTGTTGATTTACCAACATTTGGTTTGCCAATTATTGCCACAGGAATACCATGTTTTAATACATTACCCATTGCAAACGAATTCACAAGTAAAGTTATTTCTGTTTTTAAAGTTGTCAATAAAGTACTCAATTGTGTCCTGTCAGCAAATTCTACATCTTCTTCGCTAAAGTCTAATTCTAATTCAATTAAAGATGCAAAATTTACCAATTGTTGTCGTAATTCCTTAATTTTAGAAGAAAAACCACCACGCATTTGTCCTAAAGCCAATGAATGTGATGTTTTAGAGTGCGAAGCAATTAAATCTGCAACAGCTTCAGCTTGCGACAAATCTAATTTTGCATTTAAAAACGCTCGCATGGTAAATTCGCCGGGTTTGGCAATTCTGGCTCCTTTATTTATCAATAATTCAAGTATTTTTTGTTGAATATATGTAGAACCATGACAAGATATTTCTACAGCATCTTCGCCTGTATATGAATGTGGTGATTTAAAAACACTTAGCAAGACTTCATCAATGATTTCTTCGCCATTATTGATAGTACCAAAATAAATGTGATGGCTTTTAAGCTCTTTATTATCCGTTTTTTTATTTTTATGACGAAAAATTTTATGGCATATTTCAAAAGATTTTTCTCCCGAAACACGAATTACTGAAATGGCTGCTATTCCTGATGCTGTTGCTAAAGCACAAATAGTATCTTGAGTAAACATGGCAATATATTTTTTTACAAAAGTACGTTAGCTTTTTTATTATTTTCAATAAATATCAATTAATTGTTAATTTTTTTCAACCATTTTAGTTTATTTTTGTTGTCTTAAAAAAACGATTATAAAATTATGAGTGTATTAGTAGATAAAAATTCAAAAGTATTGGTGCAAGGATTTACTGGCACAGAAGGAAGTTATCATGCTTCACAAATGATAGAATACGGAACAAATATTGTAGGTGGTGTTACACCCGGTAAAGGAGGACAGCTTTACCTTGAAAAACCTGTTTTTAATACAGTTTTAGAAGCTGTAAAAGTTACAGGAGCTAATGTTTCTATTATTTTTGTCCCACCTCCTTTTGCTGCCGATGCTATTATGGAAGCTGCTGATGCTGGTATTGAATTAATTGTTTGTATTACCGAAGGAATCCCTACTAAAGATATGGTTGCTGTAAAAGAATATATTAAAAACAGAAAAACTCGCTTAATAGGACCTAATTGCCCGGGTATTATTACACCACCACATACAAAGATTGGTATAATGCCCGGTTTTATTCATACACAAGGAAGAATTGGTATTGTTTCACGCTCAGGAACGCTTGCCTACGAAGCTGTTGATCAAGTTACAAAAGCAGGAATGGGTCAATCTACAAGCATTGGAATTGGTGGCGACCCTATACCAGGCACTACTATTAAAGATGCTGTAGAGTTATTTATGAATGACCCAGATACTGATGCCATTGTTATGATTGGTGAAATTGGTGGCAACATGGAAACCGATGCTGCTTATTGGATTAAAGAACATGGCACTAAGCCAGTAGTAAGCTTTATAGCTGGTGCTACTGCTCCAAAAGGACGCACCATGGGACATGCAGGAGCTATCGTTGGCGGAAAAGCCGACACTGCCGAAGCTAAAAAAGAAATTTTAAGAGAATGCGGCGTTTTTGTAGTTGATTCTCCTGCTGATATTGGTATTACTATGAAAAAAGTATTGAGGAAGTAATTTGTGATTTGATGATTTAGTGATTTATTGATTTGTAAAAAAAGATATAACTACTAAGAAGTAAAAAAATGCCATTCCAATTAAAATCCTTTGTGTTTCTTAGTGTTCTTAGTGCCTTAGTGGTAAATTATTCTGTTTACAATATCAAATATTCCACATTCTTTTATAACATAACCTTGTTGATTAATTGATTTGTAGGAAAAACATTTACTTACCAAATTACTCAAATGCTCCAATACTTGGACTTCCTGTCCTTGTAACTCCATCTAAATCAATGGGAACTAAAGCTCCAATTGCAGAACTACCACTTCCTTTTGCAGGAGAACCAGATAGTAATCTCAAATTGTTAATATCAGTATTGTTAAAAGACGGATTCTGATTAATTTTACATTGAACGTAATTTGTTGGATTACTTGTATTTAAAATAGTTTTAATTAAGCAATTTTAAAGTTT
>CAYTJB010000047.1:9745-13090 GCA_964437995.1 uncultured Bacteroides sp.
CTGAGATGCACATTATCATTAGCGTCTTTATAATAGTTATTGAATACAACTGAAGGCGTTTTTCGCGTGTATTTCCAATAATTTCCTATAGTACAATGCAAAAATTCGTAATTTCCTCCAATTGACAACGCAATAGCATATTGACCACAGTTAGTTACTACGGTATTAGTAGCTTTTATCTTAGCACCTTGTGCATAAATGCCTGCAACACTCATGTTTTCAATAATAGTATTATCTAATTTTAAGGTAGGATTAGCATTAACAACAGTATCAACTTGCAAACCAATGCTGCCATTGCGAATTATGGCATAATTAATTTCGTTATCTTTGCTACCAGCCGAAAGCCAAATTTTTCCCCATTGACCCGGTATATCACGGTAAGGCATATCTAATCGGCTTCCTTGAAACTTAACTTCATTGTGCAAACTGCCAGTTACTTTTAATGTTCCGCCTTCATATACCCATAACACAGCATTTGGAGCTAAATAAACTTTAGCTCCAGCATTTATAATAAGCGTACTATCTTCGTCAACCACACAATAACCATAAATTACATGAGGTTTACCATTCTGCCATGGCTTACTACAATCAGCAATAGAATAAAGTAAGTAACTTCCATCCGAAAAAGTAATCTTATGGTCGGGAACATGATAATAAGCATCTTGTCCCCAAGCTGTTAGTTTTACTTTTTGAATATTTCCATTGGTTTCAAAAATAATATCATCGGTTACAATTAATGGATTATCCGAATTTTGTGGATTTACCGTTACTTTTACAAAAATAAACATGCTATCGTTGGCGGCAATTTCAACATTATTTATTTGAAGTGCAGGCGTTCCATCAACATTAATTCGAAACATAGAAGCCGAAGCATTTCCAAGTCTTATGGAAGAAATCTTTATGCTTTTATCATTTGAATTGTAAACCATTAATCGTTTGGTAACAGAACCTAATGTAGTAAAAACGGTATCAAACAAAACTGAATCTGCCGAAAAACTTAATTTTGCAGAAGCATCTGTTATAAAGTCTTCATCTTTTCGGCAAGAGGAAAGGAGTATAAATAAGATGAATATTGCTAATCCTGAGTATGTTAAAACGTTAATTTTTATTCTATTCATGTATTTCACTATTTAACTACAAAATTATAAATAATATTGAAAATACGTTAAAACCCATTGAATTATTGTTTAATAAGAAAAATAAATATTTAGCATTATCAAAATGGTGTTTTGTTTTAGTATTGCTTTTATTTAAAGAAATCTCGCTTTTGTCATGCTGACAAAGGAAGCATCTCATTAAATATAATTTTTTGTTCAATTGAGATTCCTTCCCGAAGTTTCGGGATTTGGAATGACAAAATATAAAATAAAAATTTGAAAGATATATATTTGTAATAGAGATATATACGTTTTATTTTTATACAAATAAAGATATTAATGCTAAGTTATCATAATTTTTTGTTAATAAACCCAATTTTTTGAGTAATTTTATTGACGAAAATAATAAATGTATAATTTCCTTAAATCCGCAAGTCATCTGATGACTATTTGAAAATTAGTTATTTACATTAACAGTTGTTTTTTAAGTCATCTGATGACTATCAATTTGTTAGCATTCTTCTTGCGGATTTTTGGAATTTCATTTGAATCAATAAACATTTTTATGAGCTATATATCATTTACAAAAGAACAATTGGTAAATTTAGAGTTTTCTTTAAATAGAGAAATTATTCGTTCTAACCGTGCAGGTTCTTATGCAAGCACTACTATAACCAACTGTAATACAAGAAAATATCATGGTCTATTAGTAGTTCCACAGCCTTTTATTGATGGCGAAAATCATATACTCCTTTCATCTTTAGATGAAACTGTAATACAGCAAAATGAAGAATTTAATTTAGGTATTCACAAATACCCCGAAGATGTTTATTTACCCAAAGGGCATAAATATTTACAGAGCTTTGTTACAGAACCTATTCCAATTCTAACGTATAGAGTTGGAGGTGTTTTGCTCGAAAAAGAAATGCTTTTTGCCAAAAACGAAGATAGAATTATTATAAAATATACATTGGTTGAAGGAAATTCTAAAACCAAACTAAAAATAAAGCCATTTCTTGCTTTCCGTAATATTCATCATTTATCTAAAGCCAATCATTTTATTGATAAACGCTATGAGACTGTAAATAATGGTGTTAAGATGCAGCTGTATCAGGGTTACTCCCATATTTTTATGCAATGTTCAAAAAAAGCAGATTATGTTCACGTTCCCGATTGGTATTATAATATTGAATACCAACAAGAAAAAGAAAGAGGTTATGATTATTCGGAAGATTTATATGTACCGGGTTATTTTGAATTTTCGATAGAAAAAGGCGAAAGTATTTATTTTTCAGCTGGAATAGAAGAAGTTAATCCTGCAAATTTAAAACGATTTTATAATAATGAAGTTTCTAAACGTATTCCTCGCGATAATTTCGAGAATTGCTTAAAAAATTCGGCTCAGCAATTTATCGTTAAAAAGAATAAGAAAACTGAAATTACTGCTGGTTTTCCATGGTTTGGACGTTGGGGAAGAGACACTTTTATTTCGTTACCCGGTTTAACTTTGGTTACCAATGATTATAAAACAGCTAAAGATGTAATTGACACAATGATAGCCGAAATGAACGGCCCATTATTTCCAAATATCGGCGAAGGCTCAAATTCTGCTTACAATTCCGTAGATGCACCTTTATGGTTCTTTTGGACATTACAACAATATGCTGATTTTACGAATACTAAAGATAAAATTTGGAAAGAATATGGCAAAAAAATGTGTGCTATTTTGGAAGGATTTCGCAATGGTAGCATGCACAACATTAAAATGCTTGATAATGGCTTAATATACGCCGGCGAACAAGGAAAAGCCTTAACGTGGATGGATGCTGTGGTTAACGGTAAACCAGTTACACCACGCATTGGTATGCCAGTTGAAATCAGTGCTTTATGGTACAATGCTATTATGTTTTCTATTGAAGTAGCCAAACTTGCCAATGACGAAAAGTTTGTAAAAAAATGGGAACCTCTAACAGTAACTATTAAAGAATCTTTTAAAGCCACATTTTGGAGTAAAGATAAAGGTTATTTGGCTGATTATGTGAATGATGATTTTAAAGATTGGTGTATTAGACCCAATATGGTATTTGCCACCTCATTACCATATTCTCCTATAAGTGAAAAAATCAGGCAATTAGTATTAGAAATAATTTCTAATGAATTATTGACACCCAGAGGATTACGAACTTTATCTCCTAATTGCCCCGATTATAAAGATATTTATTGGGGTAATCAAGCCGAAAGAGATAGT
>CAYTJB010000047.1:13100-15111 GCA_964437995.1 uncultured Bacteroides sp.
GCCTTGGCTATTAGGGCATTTTGCAGAAGGCTATTTAAAAATTTATGGTAAAAGTGGATTATCGTTTATAAAAAATATTTACGAAGGTTTTGAACCAGTTATGATAGAGCATGGGATAGGTTCTGTTTCTGAGATTTATGATGGAAATCCGCCACACGATCCAAGAGGAACACCTTCTCAAGCATGGAGTGTAGCCGAATTACTAAGAATTAAATGGTTGATAGAAAAATATGAAAAAGAATTATGAATTATGAATGTTTTTTGGCTAAAAGCTAATTGCTAACAGCTTTAAACTAAAAGTTCAAATTTAACTTATTAACAAAAAAATATATGAAAGTACTAATGTTCGGTTGGGAATTTCCGCCTCACATTTCAGGAGGTTTAGGAACAGCATGTTTTGGGTTAACAAAGGGTCTTTTGCATCATGATGTTGAAGTTATTTTTGTGGTGCCCAAAGCTTATGGCGATGAAAACCAAGAAGCTGTAAGATTAGTAAATGCAAGCGATATTTCTATTGATATAAGAAACTCTATTTATAAAGATTGTTGGGAAAATATTTCGTACATAGAAGTAGGCTCAAATTTAATACCTTACACTTCTCCCGATGAATTTTACAATATTATTAATCAAACTAAACTCGCCGGTAGCGAAAATTTTGACTCTGTTTTAAGCAAAACATATCAGTTTTCTGGTAAATATGGGCAAAATTTAATGGAAGAAGTTCAACGTTATGCATTGGTAGCCAGTACTATTGCACATCAAAATAATTTTGACGTTATTCATGCTCACGATTGGCTCACTTACCCTGCAGGCATTGCAGCTAAAAAAATAAGCAACAAGCCTTTGGTAGTTCATGTTCATGCTACAGAATTTGACCGTTCGGGCGAAAATATTAATCAAAACGTTTACGATATCGAACGTCAAGGGATGGAGGCTGCCGATATGGTAATAGCAGTTAGCAATTTAACACGAAACATAATTATTGAACGCTATGGAATTTCTCCTGAAAAAGTTTTTACAGTTCATAATGCAGTAGATTCATCTACACGCTCCGATTATTGTTTTGAAGAAAAACACTTTCAAGAAAAAATTGTAACTTTTTTGGGTAGAGTTACTTTTCAAAAAGGACCCGATTATTTTGTAGAAGCAGCCTATAAAGTATTACAAAAAGACCCAAATGTTCGTTTTGTAATGGCAGGTTCAGGCGATATGCTCATCAGAATGATAAAACGTGTAGCTCAATTACGTATGTCGAACAAATTCCATTTTACAGGTTTTTTAGATGCCGAAGATGTTGACAGAATGTTCTCAATGAGTGATGTTTATGTAATGCCATCGGTATCAGAACCTTTTGGAATTTCTCCTTTGGAAGCCATGCGTTCCAATGTTCCTGTTGTAATATCCAAACAATCGGGTGTTTCCGAAGTGCTGAAATATGCTTTAAAAATCGATTTTTGGGATATTGATGCTATGGCAGATGCCATTTATGGATTGTTGCATTACGATGCATTATCTAAAATGTTTATCAGATACGGAAAAGATGAGGTTGATAAAATGAAATGGGACAATGCCGCTGGTTTGGTAAAAGACATATACATCAAAGCTTTAAATTAAATAGTAAAAATATAATTTCAAATATTATGAGGTCAATTTGCTTCTATTTTCAGGTTCATCAACCATTTAGGTTAAGAACATATAGGTTTTTCGATATTGGGAAAAATCATGAATATTTTGATGAATTTCAAAATCGTCATATTGCTCGAAGGGTAGCCGATAAATGTTATATTCCTACAAATCAATTGCTTTACGATATAATAAAAGAATATGGCAGTCGTTTCAAAATAAGTTATTCCATATCTGGAACTGCTTTAGACCAGTTTGAAAAATACGCTCCCGATGTTATTGAAAGCTTTCAACGCTTAGCTTCTACAGGATGTGTGGAATTTCTGTCGGAAACCTATACACATTCATTATCTGCATTAAAAAGCAAAGATGAGTTTACAGCTCAAGT
>CAYTJB010000048.1:0-4456 GCA_964437995.1 uncultured Bacteroides sp.
ATTTCTTTGAAGATTTTTTTTGTGATGAATAAATTTTCTTTCCAATAAAAAAATCAATTACCGTAGAGAAAATAAGTATAAATAAAAATAAACCACTTGTTTTGTAATAAAAAAATAAACTTGCAAAAAACAGGAAGGTATTTCGCAGCAATCGTTTTTTATGAAGCAACGAAAAAACAGCAAATACAATAGCAAAAAATGCCCAAAAATAAAACTGTGTAAACAACAGCGGGGCATCTTCTTTGTATAATAAAATGTTCTTTATGTATTCAATTATTATTTTAAAGTCCATTTACTTTTTTCTTCTGTTTATATTTTGTTTGTTTATTGATATTCAGTTATTTATTTTTTTGCAAAACACTAAGAAAGTTAAAGTTTCTTGTTCATGCTTAAATTTAGAACGCGGATAACGCGGGTATCCCGAAACTTCGGGACGGATTAACACAGATTTTAAATCCCTGCCTACCGGACAGGCAGGCGTTTTATCCGTGTTTTCCTTTAGGAATCCGCGTCATCAGCGTTCTATTTTTAACTTTCATTTTATATTATACTTTTTTCAATGGTTTATGTTTTCGCATTATAATCATTCCCTTGTGTGTCAAAATTTATTTGTCATGGATGTTTCATTTTTAATATCTTACATAATAATCTGCAAGTTACAGCGCAACTCCAAATCAATTAGTTACTTGCGAACTCATGGTGTTATTAAAAAACGTTTCGCGTTTGATAGAATGTATTTTTCTTCTAAGTTTGCTGGCATTATAATCGTTCATAAGGGCAAAAAATAGCATTTCCGAAATTTTTTTGGCACCTTTAGATGAGAAGTGGATATAATCGGCACCTGCAAGTGATGATTTAACCCAAACCGGCATAGAGTTTTCGCCGCCCATAGCTTCAAACATATCCCAATAAGCAGCACCATTTTCTAAGGCTACTTGTTTTAGGGCTATATTTAATTCTTTCAAATAAGGCCAAGTAATCATTTTACCACGTATATTTCTCGACATATCCGAAGGTCCAATATATAACAAGGCTGCATTTGGATTTACTTTATGAAAAAATTGTATTTCTTTTGCCATTGTTTTAGCATAATTATCTACTTTTTCATTACTTGAAATTACAGGCATCATATTTCCACCAAATTGCATAATTATCATATCAACATTCATTTTGTTATAACAATTGGATAATGACAAAGAGTCTATTTTTGAGAAAAAACTACCCGAAGCTCCTCGCATAGGATTATTATCAACGGTTACACCATTTTCACCATCTAAAGCTATTCCATATATTTCGGCACTTCCTTTTATTGAGATTCTTACTTTTTTTGCTTTTTTTGCTAAGTTCCATGTAAAAACTTCAACTACATCAACAGGAGTTTCAACATATTTTTCGCCAACAGTTTCGTCGTCGGCAATTAAATTTGCTCGGAATTCGCCTTTATTTTTACCAAAAATCAAACTAACTTTTGAAAAATCTTTTGCTCGTTCATAAGCCTGATTACTTGAATAAATTGAAATATTTGCAGAATTATAAGCTTGTACAACTTGTGCCATAAGTCCGTATCTACTATTAGATAGTTTGTTTTGGTCGAAACCCCATATTGCATACCTTTGTAATCCACCATTCCAAGTTTGCGAAACCGATATTGAAGGTATTATCTGAATAGCAGGGATAAGCCCGAATCCATTGCCTCCAAACTTTTCTTGTAATTCTTGTCTTAAATAGCCCGATATTCTATCGCTTTCTATTTGAGAATCGCCATAGTGCATTATTCTTATAACTTTATTTTGCTTTTGAGCAGAATCCATTGCTGTAAAAAAATTATCAAAATGGCTCAAATTATTGTTGGGATAGCTTATTGCAGAGGGACTTGTTTTTGAAAAATCAAGATATACACGCATGCTATCTTCAATTTTCATAATTTTACTTTTTTGAAACTCTTTATATACGTTGTTAATATAATCGTTAAGCAGAATTTCTTTGCTTTTAGTTGTTTCTTGAGCTAATAAATCCGAAACGTTTGGAAACTGCAATTTTACTTTAAACTCAATTCCTTCTTTGGGAAAGAAAAATCCGATTGCTCCAAGCGACAATATGCATATCAGAATAAATAATAATACACTTCGGGCTTTCATAATAGCTTCTTTGGGTTTAGTATATAATGCGAATCAAGGGTTAAATTTTTTCTTGCCATAATTAAAAAGTACTTATAAATACTTAGAGTACTTATGAATACTTATAAGTACTTTAGGCACTCTATGTACTCAAGGCACTTCAAATTTTAGTGGCTGTAATTTAATCTTTTATAGATTTCAACCATTAATTCTCATATATAATTGATTTATAGTTAGTTATTTGATTTAATAGTAATTTCTTCTTCTATCCATTTTTTCCCATCAAATATCGTTATAGTTTTGAATCCAATTTCTTTTAAAATATTAGCTGTTTCATAAAAAAGCAAGTCTAACTCTTCGGGTTTGTGTGCATCAGCACTAATGGTTACAGGAATTTTGGAGCAATGCAATTCTTTTAAAATCGAAATGCTCGGAAATAATTCATCAGAACGTTTTTTGTACAAACCTCTTGTATTAACCTCAATAATTGCATTTTGTTCTTTTATTATACCAATAGTTTCATTTACTAAATCTTTGTACCATTTTTCGTTTTGTGTAAAAAAACGGTTTTTATTGTTCATTTTTATTTTATCCAAATGCCCAATTATATCTGGCTTTTGAGTAACAATCATTTGGTTTATTTGATGATAATATGCTTTTACAGCAGTTTTAATATCTCCATTAAAAACCTCCGTTAAACCCTTATCATAAGTAGCAATATTTCCGCCATCAATAAACCAAAGTTGTTTGTTTGCCTGATTTACAACCAAATGAACCGAACCTATTGTATAATTCAAATTGCATATTTTGCTTACATCTTCAAAATTTTTGGTAAAGATAGGAATATAATCAATTTCCAATGCTAAAAATATATTGATATAATCCTTATATTTATCTTTTAATTTGAGGATTGTATCGCAATAAAGTAATAAATTTTCTTCTTTTATGGCAAATTCATTTTCAAAAGGAATGGGTGCATGTCCCGAAAATCCAAGAGAATGAAAGCCCTTTGCAATAGCTTGTTTTATATACGCTTCTGGCTCAGAACTGCCATCACAGTATAAAGTATGTGTATGAAAATTAAATAATTGCATATTGAAATGAGTTTATAAAGTTTGTAAAGTTTATAAGGTTCATAAAGTTTATAAAGTAGTTCTGTTTGCACTTTTCGCTTGTTACTTTTTTCTTATATTCCTAAAAGTCATCATCGGTATTATTCACTATTTTATAGAGTTTATCTTGCCTTCTAACTATTCCATTTACAGGAATAGAGCAACTTACTCCTTTAGCAGCTTCATTTACAGGCTTTAATTCTACACGAATTTCGCTTACAACATCCTCATATACGCCAGTTGTGGGCCCAATAATGTGAATTTCTTCACCTAATTGCAATGCATGAGTTTCAATCTTAACCTCAGCAACTTTTAGGTTGGCAAAATAATTGGTAATCTTGCCAATATAAATTTTCTTTTTGGTAGCCTGCGAGCCATAAATTTTAGTCCATTCGCCCATTTTTCTGCCTAAATAATAGCCATCCCAAAAGCCACGATTGTAAACAGTTTTTAGTTTTTCTGTCCAGCGGTCAATATTTTCTTGGGTATAAGTTCTGTCAAAAAATGCATCTACAGCTTCTCTATAACATTGAGTTACCGTTTTTACATATTCCGGCGACCTTCCTCTGCCTTCAATTTTTAATACCCTTACGCCAGCTTTAAGGATTTTATCCAAAAAATCAATGGTTTTTAAATCTTTTGGTGACATAATATATTCGTTATCAACCTCTATACATAAAGCTCCGTGTGCAAATATTTCTATTTTAATCAATTCGCCATTAGGTCCTTTGATTTGCTCTAATTCAATGGCTTTTGTAATTTCAGCGACTTGTTTTAAGCTCAGTTCGCGGGCTGTAACCATTACATCAGCATATTTTGCATAAAATTTAACGGCTTCGATATTGGTAATATTGCACTGTGTAGAAATGTGTATTTCCATGCCAATACTGCTTGCATAGCCAATTACCGACATATCAGAAGCAATAATTGCAGTAATACCATGCTTTTTGGCAGCATCCACTATCTTTTTCATCTCTTCTATTTCGTGATTATAGATAATGGTATTTACTGTAAGATAAGTTTTTACATTGTTTTCTTTGCAGATGTTAGTAATTTCAATTAAATCGTCAATACTGAAATTATTGGAAGACTTTGCCCTCATGTTCAATTGCCCTACTCCAAAATACACAGCATTAGCACCACCCTGAATGGCAGCCATCAGTGCCTCGTACGAACCTACCGGCGACATAATTTCAATGTCGTATTTTGTCATCTTTTGTATTTTTT
>CAYTJB010000048.1:4466-13800 GCA_964437995.1 uncultured Bacteroides sp.
GAGACTCTTCCTGAATCTCGCGTGCGAAACCAAAGTCAGCAATTTTGACGAAATATTTCGGATTTGGAATGTCGGGACTGAAATTTTGTATTTTTTTTTGCAAAGGTACGTATTTCTTTATGTTTGAAAAAACTACGATTGTTTTTAGTATTTTGGTTTTTCTGCTTTTGCACCAAAATCTTTATTCATTATGGAAACAATAAATCTATTAAATTGCTGAGATTATATTATTTTTGTACAATAAATATATAGTCTGTTAACGTGAAATATTTAATTTGTGGTTTAGGAAATATCGGCGACGAATATGCCAATACCCGCCATAATATTGGTTTTTGGGTGTTGGATGCATTGGCTAAAGCGTTAGATGCTAAGTTTGAAATAGGTCGTCATGCTTATCGTGCCGAAGCAAAGTTCAAAGGTAGAACTTTAATCTTAATTAAACCAACTACTTATATGAATTTAAGTGGAAAAGCAATTAAATATTGGTTAGATAAAGAAAATATCAGTAAAGATAATTTATTAGTAATTGTTGATGATATTGCTCTGGAACCCGGTATATTGCGCATGAAAAAATCGGGTAGTGATGGTGGTCATAACGGATTGATACATATTACCGAAACCTTGTTAACCAAAGATTTTACTCGTTTGCGTTTTGGTATTGGCAATGATTTTGCTAAAGGTTACCAAGTTGATTATGTGCTTGGCAAATGGACAAAAAAAGAAGAAGAAATTATCCTTCCTAAAATAGATATGACTGTAGAAGTTATTAAAAGTTTTACCACCATTGGTGTTGAAAGAACCATGAATTTTTATAACAATAAGTAAAAATTAAAGCAAACCATCTCTTTTTTACTTTTTATGAGAATACCGAACTTTTTCATGTAATTTTGCACTGAATTTTAACAAAAACAATATATGAGGTTGACCATTAAGGATGACAAACGTTGTGTCGGTTGTCAGAGTTGTATGTTTGCATGTACCAGACGTGCAGGAAAAGGAGGTTTATCCAATAGTAGTATTGGGATTCAATCGCAAGGCGGGATATCAAACGGATTTTCTGCAATTATCTGTCGTTCATGTTTTAACCCTCCTTGTGCAGCAGTTTGTCCTACAACTGCTTTAACCGAGAAGCCCGAAAGAGGTGTTACATTCAATAGTTCAAAGTGCATTGCATGTGGAAATTGCAAGAAAGCATGTATAGTAAAAGCTGTTTTTTGGAATGATACCGAAAATAAGCCTGCAATTTGCGTACATTGTGGGTTTTGTGTAAAATTTTGCCCTCACAATGTTTTAGAAATGATCAAAGATTAGTTTTATGATAAACAACGATAATTTTAGTGAGGTTTTATATATTGACCTAACACATAAAAAATTCTGGATAAAAAATCGTCCCGAATTATTTGAAAAATATATTGGAGGAACAGGTGTTGCCACTCAACTTTTGTTTGAAGAATGTCCCGAAAATACAGACCCTCTTTCACCCGAAAATCCTATAATATTTGCAGTTAGTCCATTTACAGGCGTTTATCCTTTTGCATCTAAAACTATTGCTATGTTTAAATCGCCTCATACAGGCGATTTAGGCGAAAGTCATGCAGGTGGACGTAGTGCCATTGCTATAAAAATGGCAGGTTATGGAGCAATTGTTATTAAAGGCAAATGCGATATGCCTATTTACTTAGTAATTAAAGATAGAAAAGTTGAGTTCAAAAATGCCAACACCTTATGGGGTATGAAAAGTGCTTTTACAGTGGGTGATGTAATTCGTGCCAACGAGGATAATCCTGGTATGCGAACCATTATGCGTATTGGGTTGGCGGGCGAAAACTTAGTAACTTATTCGGCAGTAGTAACCGAAACGTACCGCCATTTTGGACGTATGGGTTTAGGAGCAGTTTTTGGCAGCAAAATGCTTAAAGGCTTAATGGTTTCTGGCAAAAAGATTATTGATATTGCTAATAAAAAGGATTACATTAAAACATACAAAGAAATATACGACAAAGCGGTAGATTCTCCTGTAATGAAGAAATATCACGATTTGGGAACTGCCGGAAATATTAAATCGCTCAATTTAATGGGTGCATTGCCAACTCGAAATTTAAAATCTGCTACTTTTGAAGAAGCTGAAAAAATTTCGGGCGAACAAATTGCAGAAAATTTTTTAGGTCGTCGTGTAGCTTGCTCTCATTGCCCCACAGGCTGCATCCACTTGGCTGTTCTTCGCGAACCCTACGATGATGAACCATATTTTTATAAAACCACTATGGTTGGCTACGATTATGAATTAATTTATGCTTTGGGAAGCATGGTTGGCATCAGCGACCCTGAAGATATGCTCAAGTTGATTGATATTGTTGAAAAATATTGTTTAGATTCGATGACTACCGGTGTGGTGCTTTCGTGGGCTACCGAAGCAATGGAGAAAAAGCTCATTACTGTGGAAGATACTGATGGTATTGCGTTGGAATGGGGAAATTTAAATGCATACATGGATGTTGTAGATCGCATTGTTTCTCAACCTAATGATTTTTATAAAGCATTGGCACAAGGTGTTGATTTTGCTTCCAAAAAATATGGCGGAAAAGAATTTGCCTTGGCTTTTGGTAAAAACGAAATGGCTGGTTATCACACTGGTGTAGCCGCTTATTTAGGATTTACAGTAGGTGCACGTCATAGTCATTTAGATAATGCTGGTTATTCTATTGATCAAAACGAAATGATTAATGAAAAGCCCACGCCAGAAGAAGTTGTGGATAAATTAATTAAAGAAGAGAGTTTGCGACAAATTCTTACTTCCATAGCAATATGTTTCTTTGCCAGAGGAATTTACAATATAGAACTAGTTTCAAAAGCAATGGCTACAATGGGTATAGAAAAATCTCCTGAAGAATTGATGAAAATCGGACGCGAAATTTTGAAAGAAAAATATCGTTTCAAAGTAAGAGAAGGTTTCGCTTTTGAAAAGTTGAACATTCCTAAACGTATTTTTGAGCTCAAAGCCCCTGCAGGTATGATTGACGAAGCTTTTTTCAATCAAGCCCTTGTGTATGCTAAAAAACAATTGATTGATTCAATTTAAGAATACGTAAAAATAAATTGGCATTTGAGCTATTTTTTTTATAAAATTGCAAAACAAAAATTGTTTTATACAAGTCTGATTTTCAGTCTTAAAAAATGGTAGTTTTATGAAAAAAATTAACAGTGCTCTTATTTCGGTTTTTTCAAAAGATGGTATTGAACCCATTATCAGAAAATTAAATGAATTAAATGTCAAAATATTTTCAACGGGTGGTACTTTTGATTATATAAAAAGTTTGGGTATTGAAGCTATTACTGTTGAGTCAATTACATCTTATCCTTCAATTTTAGGTGGAAGAGTAAAAACATTGCATCCAAAAATATTTGGTGGTATATTAGGTAGACGCGATTTATCTTCCGATTTACAGCAATTACAAGAATATGGAATTCCAGAAATTGATTTGGTAATTGTTGATTTATACCCTTTTGAAAAAACAGTAACATCTACTACCAATGAGGCTGAAATCATTGAAAAAATTGATATTGGTGGTATTTCTTTGATTCGTGCTGCTGCAAAAAACTTTAAAGATGTAGTTATTATACCTTCGGCTGACGAATATGCTGATTTATTGTTGCTGTTGAATGAGAAACAAGGGCATACTTCTTTAGAAGACCGAAAATTATTGGCGTGTAAGGCTTTTAATGTTTCGTCTCATTACGATACTCATATTTTTAATTATTTCAACAAAGAAGCCCAACTGCCTGTTTTTAAACAAAGTGTATTGCAAAACAATTCGTTGCGATATGGCGAAAATCCACATCAACAAGCAACTTTTTATGGAAATATAGCCGATTATTTTAATCAACTTCATGGCAAAGAAATTTCGTACAACAATATGCTTGATATTGATGCAGCTATCACTTTAATCAACGATTTTGATGAAACTACTTTTGCTATTATCAAGCATAACAATGCTTGTGGCATAGCAAGTCGCAAAAAACTCGTTGATGCTTGGAAAGATGCCCTTGCAGCAGACCCAATTTCAGCATTTGGTGGAATATTGATTTGCAACCGTATAGTTGATGAAGAAACTGCATTGGAAATCAACAACTTATTCTTTGAAATAATAATTGCACCTAATTTTGAAAATAATGCCTTAGAAATACTAAAATCTAAGAAAAATAGAATAATTTTGCAAAAAAAAGATTTTGTATTGAACGACAAGCAATTCAAAACGTTATTAAATGGAGTAATTGCTCAAAAACGTGATACTTTAGTTGAAAAACCTGAAAATTTAAAAACTGTAACACATACATTGCTTACTAATGAGCAAGTTACAGACATGTTGTTTGCAAATATAGTTGTAAAACACACAAAATCAAATGCAATTGTTCTTGTAAAAGATAAACAATTGCTGGCGAGTGGAGTGGGTCAAACCTCAAGAGTAGATGCCTTGAAACAAGCAATTGCTAAGGCAAAAACATTTGGATTTAATTTGGAAGGAGCTGTAATGGCTTCAGATGCTTTTTTCCCTTTTGCCGATTGTGTTGAAATTGCTTATAATGAAGGTATTAAAGCTGTTATTCAGCCCGGTGGTTCTGTAAGAGATCAAGACAGTATTGATTTTTGTAATCAACACCACATAGCGATGGCTTTTACAGGGAATCGACATTTTAAACACTGATTAATAAATAATTGTAACTAATTTTCTGATTTTACGTAAGGTATAGCGTTTAGATTAGAAATAAAATAAAAAAGAATATGGGACTTTTTTCTTTTTTAACAAAAGAAATAGCAATTGACTTAGGTACAGCCAACACTATTATTATTCACAACGATAAAGTAGTGGTTGACGAACCTTCTATAGTTGCAATAGATAGGCAAACGGGAAAAATTATTGCCGTAGGCAAAAAAGCTATGCTCATGCACGGCAAAACACACGAAAATATCAAAACGATACGCCCTTTGAGAGATGGTGTTATTGCTGATTTTCAATCAGCAGAATACATGATTAGGGAAATGATAAAAATGATAAGTCCCAAAAAACCGTTGTTTCCACCAGCATTAAAAATGGTTATTTGTATTCCTTCTGGTATTACCGAAGTGGAAGAAAGAGCCGTTAGAGATTCTGCCGAACAAGCAGGTGCAAAGGATGTAAAGTTAATTCACGAACCTATGGCTGCTGCTATTGGTATTGGCATTGATGTACTTGAACCAACCGGTAATATGGTAATTGATATTGGCGGTGGTACCAGCGAAATTGCCGTTATTGCATTAGGCGGAATTGTTTGTAACAAATCTATTCGTATTGCCGGCGACGACTTTAATCAAGATATTGAAGAACATTTACGTAAAAAACATAACGTTATTATTGGAGAACGTACTGCCGAAAGAATTAAAATTGAAGTTGGTTCTGCAATTCCCGAATTAGAAAACCCACCTGAGGATTTTGCTGTACAAGGTAGAGATATGTTAACAGGAACTCCCCGACAAGTTATCGTAAATTATACTGAAATTGCTCATTGTTTAGATAAATCTATTTCTAAAATTGAAGCAGCTATCTTAAACGCATTAGAAATGACACCTCCCGAATTGTGTTCAGATATATATTGCACAGGGATTTATCTTGCTGGTGGCGGCTCTATGCTTAGAGGTTTGGACAAACGTATATCGCAAAAAACCAAGCTTATTGTGCATGTAGCCGAAGATCCATTAAGAGCTGTGGCACGTGGTACCGGTATTGCTTTGAAAAACTTTGATAAATTTACTTTCCTTATCAAGTAAATATTAAGTGCATTTTTCTGCAACCAAAGCCAATATTCCCCTTGTTAGTATTAGTTTTTGCGTAATTTTTTGCATGGGATGCAGATGAGGTATTGTGAGGATAGGAAATAGATAGAAGTTTTAAGTGGAAAAGGTAAAAAAGTAAGAGATAGGAAAAAACAAAAGTATTAGCTAATTGTAGCTTACTCTTTCACAAATTTACCACTAATTCTTTTTCCTTTATCATTTACCAAATTATAATAGTAAATCCCTTGTTTAAAATTTTGAATATCTATAGTATTATTGGCTGATGTAAAGCTCTTTTGCAACATTATTTGCCCTATTGAATTGAAAACTGTTAATTGAAAATCTTTATACATTCCCATTTCAAAGTTTATATAATCCTTTGCAGGGTTGGGATATACCAATATTTCGCTTTGGCTTATTTTTTCGTTAATACCCACAGAACCAGTTATATTCCCATTTTTATCTACTTTTAAGAAAAATATATCTGTAGTATAATCTGGGTATTGATGCCAATCCCATACTTTGCCTACCAAAAAACAACCACCATCACTTGTTTTAGTTATATCTGAAACTGTAAATTTTTTACCAATGCCATAATATTTTTGCCAATTCACTTGCCCATTTAGCTTAATATTCCACAGAAAAATAGTATTATCTTCATAATCATTAAATGATGAATCCAATGAAAAATTACTACCTGTTACAAATATAGAATCTGTTGTAAAAAAAGCAATATTATCAACAGAAGTCATGTCAAATTGTTTTTGCATATCTCCAATAATGATGGAATCCTTAGTAATACCATTTTTATCGCGTATAAATAAATAGGTATTAACCCCAAATCCATTAGAAGCACCTGTCATAAATGGGTATGTAACAGGGTGTATATAGGTAGAATCGGTAATCGCTTTAGCACCAGTGCCTCCTACAAATCCATCGTAAAGATTATACTGTACACATACAATAGAATCAACACTTAAATCGCTTTGTTTTATTTGTGTAATTCCATAAGAAGTAATAATATGATAAGACTGATTGGATGGCATTTCTACCACAGAAAAACCATTATACCAAAAATGATTAAAAATAGAATTTTCTTTAACAATATTAAAATTAGAATCGAGCAACCAAACCATGGTATTTGTAGTATCTTGCGTATTGTTTATAGCATCATGTATGTATGGAATAAAGCCCAATGTTATCAATATGTTGTTTTGGGAAGTAATCAATACATTTGCTGTATATAAATTTGCGAGCGAGTCTTCGTTTCCCAATAAAGTATCGTGTATAATTGTTAAATCTTCATCAAATTCCGAGAGCCATACATGGTGTTTTTGAGTTAGCGTATCTATTGCAAACCCCAAACTTATAATATGCTTATTGAAGTAAAAAAAATTTCCGATAGAATAATATTTTCCTCTGTTAAGGTATTTCATTAATTTTAAACTATCAATTACATTGCAATTGCTATCCAATTTTAAAATAATACTTTCTCTATATACAATGGGGGAGTTGAATTCTCTATATGCAGCAACAAAAAAAGCATTGTTGTTTACTTCAAAAATATCACCAACTCTTTCCTCTTTTGAGGTTGATCCCCATATTTTGGAAATGCTCTGATTTTGAGCAAATAAAGAGTTTGTGCTGATAAGTATGATCGCGAGTAATAGTATTTTTTTCATGATTTTATATTTCTTTAATTTATAAAAATAAAGAATTCTTTCCATATTCAAAATATGGAAAGAATTCAGTACAATTTATTCTTCTATTATTGGAAGATCGTCGTTAAACAATTCGGGCGTGTATTCCCATTTTGCAAAATTCACATATATAATATGGTTGCATCTGAAATCTTCCCATGTTCCAGTTACACCACCACCCATGTCAACGTATGCAATCAATATACTTGTAGCAAAAATGCCAGATGGTGCTGCAAGTCGCTTAGCATTTATCCAATTGTAATAAGGTATTTTGTAGTAGTAAGAGTAATCGGGTGATGGAGCTGAATTATGATAAAGAAAATGAGTAGATGGATACATAGGATCGGGATGTATTGCAGCGTAATTCAAAGGAACTAATATCTTTCCTGCAGTCCTGTATATATAATAAGCCATCTGGGGGATGGGGTTAAAAACCGCAGTAAACCAATCTGCAAGATATTGAGGATGCCCATAAACATTACCACTTGGTATTGTATTAATAGGTATAACAGGAAATTCGGAGTGTACAGGCTCGTTAGGAATGCTTTCGCTTAATGTAGCGTAACTAATATGGACATTAAAAATAGTTTCGGTTTCTGTAGTTTCGATTATGTTAAAATTGACAAAATATAGTTTTTTATCACCCAATTCAGTTTTGATATAATCCTCAACTTCCTTGTATTTGCGAAACATATCATTTCCATTTAAAACTGTTTCGCCATTTTCATTGGGTCCATTATTTGTAATGTTTATTGTAATGTCTCTGGTTTCAATTTCAGAAAGATAACCATAACCAGCTAATTCAAAATTTAATACCAATGGCATTTCAAACAAAGCTTGTTTTTGTGTGTAATCGTTGCTACTACTGCCACTTTCCCAAAACGATTTTCTGTTTTGTTGAAAAGATTTAACAGCTTCTATAACTTCTTCTTTAGTTACTTCCCCAAATTCGCTTCCTTTTAAATTATTTCCGCCATTAACAGCAATGTTGTTAGTTTTATTTCCTTGGCTTTTTATTTGTTCTTCGTCTTTATTACAAGCACTTAAAACGAATACAAATGCTATTATTATAAATATATATTTCATATTTGTTGTGTTTAATGTATTTGTGTAATTTAATAAAATCATTTACACCCATTTTTTATGATTATTTAATAGGTTTCGGCAGCTACATCAGGGTGTTGCGATTGTAGCTGCCATCATCGGCGGAAATAATAAATGCCTGTATGAACACTAAAAATAAGAATAATTATTTCAAAAGTTTGCTTTTGCTTTTTACCATTGGCAACATACCCAAACAAAGAAAATCCATAAAATACAAGCAAAATTTTGCTTAATTTAGCAAACGTTATCTGGTTTAACAAGAATACAATATTACAATAATTTTTAAACATGTATGTAGATTTCAGGAAATAAAAAAAGCGTGAGGTAGTTGCTTTCTCTTTGTTTTCTGAGGTTCGTCCAAACCCTGTACCACAAAAAGTAAAGCAACGCTCACGCCTAAGCAGTGAGCGTTTGCTTACTTTCCCTTGGTACTTTTTGAAATTTGGACGATTTCAGAAAACGGGAAAACGTTAGCTAAACGCTATATTTTAAAAAATTATAGAATTATCTATGTCATATTATTAGGATTTGTTAAATTTGAACGAGTAAAAGTAATACATATTTGAACAAAAACAAACAAAATGTTAATTTTTATTGCAATTCGAAAATCCTCAAAATTTACTTACGGAAATTTCAGCTATTTCCTCTAACTTTGCCAAAATTTTAAAGCAATAAAAATTGCAAACTTTAGATTTAACTAAATTATATGCCGGGGACAAAC
>CAYTJB010000048.1:13810-14967 GCA_964437995.1 uncultured Bacteroides sp.
TTTGCTGTTGAAGGAGAAAGCATTGCGATACAGCATTAAAGGCTTGAGTGGTTCTGCCTTGTCGTTGGTGGCAAATGCGGTAATTAAACAAAGTCAGGGCATTCATTTGTTTATATTAAGCGATAAAGAAAAAGCTGCTTATTTTTACAACGACTTGGAAAACCTTGCCGGCGAAGCCGATTTTGATTATGATAACAAAAACATTTTGTTTTATCCTACATCCTACAAAAAACCCTATCAGTTAGAAGATGTAGAAAATGCAAATGTATTGTTGCGTTCGGAAGTGCTTAATCGTTTGAGTAATCCCAACAGAAGTCCCGTAATTGTTACCTATCCCGAAGCATTGTGCGAAAAAGTAATTACGCAAAAAAACCTTTTACGCAATACCCTAAAACTGCAAAAAGGCGAAAGCGTTAACCACGATTTTATTACCGATTTGCTGATAGAATACGAGTTTGAAAGAGTTGATTTTGTTACAGAACCCGGTCAATTCTCTATTCGTGGCGGTTTGGTGGACGTATTTTCTTTTTCTAACGACTTTCCTTACCGTATCGAGTTTTTTGGCGATGAGGTAGAATCTATCCGAACCTTTAATCCTGTAAATCAATTATCGAAACAGCAATTAGACGTAATCTCTATTTTGCCCAATATACAACATTATAAATTTGGCGAAATTCGCGAAAGTCTGCTGCAATTTATCCCAAAACCGGCAGCAGTTTGGGTTGAGAATATGGAATATGCTTCCGAAAAAATTGATGTAGCCTTTGAAAAAGCTGAACTCTCTTTCGCAGAAATAGCGGTTGATACTGGACATAAAAAACCACATCAGCTATTTGTTACCGCATCAGAATTTTTAAAAGAAATATTGGATTTTAACATTATCGAAATTGGAAATTATCCAATGCTGAAAAGCAACAAAGAACTTGTTTTCAACACTTCACCTCAGCCTGTTTTCAATAAAAATTTTGAAATGCTTTTCCGAAATTTGGTCGAAAATACCGAAAACGGTTTTACCAATATCATTGTTTCGGAAAACCCAAAGCAAATTGAAAGGCTCGATAAAATTTTTACAGACATCAACACCAACAAGGAGCCGATTACCTATACACATCTTACTTGCTCGCTTACCGATGGTTTTATTGATAAAGACCTCAAAT
>CAYTJB010000049.1:0-14908 GCA_964437995.1 uncultured Bacteroides sp.
CGAATGGTTCTTTTCCCTATTACCATTCAAAAAAAGTTTAACTAAAAAATAATACAAAAAAATGAAAAAGAGATGGATTGCAATGATTATTGCAGTAATCCTGCCTATTATGGCATGGAGTCAGTTTACTGTAAGCGGAAGCGTTACAGATGCTAAAACCGGCGAAAAGTTGTCGGGTGCACACATTGTGCTTACAAACAATTACAAAGCCGTAGTGAGCGATAATCAAGGAAAGTTTACTATTGCAGGATTAAAAAAAGGCGAGTATCAGTTTACCACTTCCTACATTGGCTATCTTGCCGATATTCGTACAATTAATGTAGATGCTTATTTGCAGTTAGAAATTAAACTGCAAATAAGCCCTATTATGCAAGAGGAAGTAATTATTAAATCTACTCGAGCAGGCGAAAAAACACCAACTACCTTTCAGAATATCAGTAAGGAAGAAATTGCGAAGATCAATACAGGTGTTGATATTCCTTATTTAATTGATCAAACACCTTCTGTAGTAACAACTTCCGATGCAGGTGCAGGAATTGGTTATACCAATATTCGTGTAAGAGGTAGCGATTTAACCCGTACCAATGTGATGGTAAATGGCATTCCGTTGAATGATGCTGAATCTCATGGTGTTTGGTTTGTGAATATGCCCGATTTTGCCTCTTCGGTTGATAATTTGCAAATTCAACGGGGCGTAGGAACTTCGGTAAATGGTGCTGGTGCTTTTGGCGCAAGCATTAATTTTCAAACACAAAACCTCAATCAAAAAGCTTATGCCGAAATTAATAATGCCGCTGGGTCTTTTAATTCATTAAAACATACCGTTAGCTTTGGCAGCGGATTGATTGATAATAAATGGGCTTTTGACGGACGTTTATCAAAAATTTCTACTGATGGTTTTATTGACAGAGCTACTTCCGATTTGCGTTCTTTTTATTTGTCGGGTGCATACTATGGCAAGAAAACCATTGTAAAACTAATTACTTTTTCGGGTAAAGAAAAAACCTACCAAGCATGGGGTGGTATTCCTTCCAATATATTAGATACCAACAGAACTTATAATAATATGGGCGAATATTACGATGCTAACGGAAATATTAAATATTACGACAACCAAACCGATAATTATCAGCAAGACCATTACCAATTTTTAATTTCGCATGAATTAAATAAAAATTGGATGTTAAATGCTGCTTTGCACTACACAAAGGGCTATGGATATTACGAAGAATATAAATCGCAGGAAAAATACAGCAAATATGGACTCAATAATGTTTATACTGCTCACGATACTATTAAGAAAACAGATTTAATTCGTCGTAAAATTTTAGATAACGATTTTTATGGTTTCACTTTTGCTGCTAATTACGATAATCACAATCGTGTTTCAGCAATAATTGGTGGTGCTTGGAACCGTTATGAAGGTAAGCATTTAGGAACTATAATTTGGATGCAATATGCAGGAAATAACCCTATAAATTATGAATGGTATCGCAATACTGGCATTAAAACCGATTTTAATACGTATGCAAAAATGAATTATCAGTTTACCGAAAAATGGAGCTTTTATGCCGATTTACAATTCAGAAAAATAAATTATACAATAAGTGGTATCAATGATAACTTAGCTTTACTGGCTCAAAACCATGAATTTAATTTCTTTAATCCCAAATTTGGTGCTTATTACCAATTAAATGATAATAGTAATCTTTACGCTTCTTTTGCTATTGCCAATCGCGAGCCGAGCAGAAGTAATTTTGTGGATAACGACCCAACAAAAGCCTTTCCTGTTCACGAAACCATGCAAAATATTGAATTAGGTTACAGTTTGAAGAAAAATAATTTTTATTTGAAATCAAATGTATTTTTAATGAATTATAACAACCAATTGGCATTAACAGGCGAAATCAATGATGTTGGAGATCCCGTTATGACTAATGTTCCAGAAAGTTATCGCATGGGTATTGAGATTACTGCCGGAGCAAAAATTATTAAATCCTTAAAATGGGAAGCTAATATTGCGTTGAGCAAAAATAAAATTAAAGATTTTACCGAATATGTTGATGATTGGGACAGTGGAATACAACGTACAAAATATCTTGGCGAAACCAATCTTTCGTTTTCGCCTGAAATAATTGCCAACAATCAGTTTTCTTATGAATTATTTAAAGGACTCACAATGAGTTGGATAACTAAATATGTTGGGCAACAATTTATTGACAATACTTCAAGCGATGATAGAAAGCTAGAAGCCTATTTAGTAAACAATGTAAGGTTGAATTATTCTATAACAACAAAATTTATAAAAGAAATAAATCTGTTTTTTACACTTAATAATCTGTTAGATGCTAAATACGAAACCAACGCTTGGGTTTATCGTTATTACAACAATGATAATCAAGAAGTTATGAATGGATATTTTCCACAAGCAGGCAGAAATTTTATGGCAGGTTTGAATTTGAAGTTTTAAGTTGCATTTATTTATTGAACTTAGAATTAATATAAAAGAGGCTGTTTCAAAAATTTATTCAACCTCTTTTTTTATTTTGAATTATTTTTTTATTGAAAAATTATGTAGGTTTGCAGTATTAGTTTAAAATAAAAGATAATTGTTTAAAAACCTTTAAATAAATACATTATGGCAGGGAAAACTTATGCTGAAAAAATATTTGGTGCCGAAAAAGGAAGCATCGTATTTAAAAAACCGGATATTGTCCTTACGCACGACAATACATCAAGCATCGAAAAAACTTTTATAAAAATGGGTGGAACAAAGGTATTTGACCCTGATCAATTGCTTATTGTACTTGATCATAATGCACCACCTACAGATGCTAAATTAGCTAATGACTACCAACGTATTCGCGATTTTGCTGCAGAGCAAGGAATTAAAAAGTTCCACGATGTAGGACAAGGAATATGTCATCAAATTATGGCAGAATATGCAAAGCCAAAAATGTTGATTGTGGGTAGCGATAGCCATAGTTGTACCGCAGGAGCTTTTAATGCCTATGCAGCAGGCATTGACCGTACCGAATCAGCTGGTTTGTGGAAGCAAGGCGAAACTTGGTTTAGAGTTCCCGAAACCATTAAAATTAATCTTTCAGGTAAATTACCAAAAGGCGTTTATGCAAAAGACTTGTCATTGTGGATTATTGGTATGATTGGTTCAAGTGGTGCTGATTATATGTCAATAGAATACCATGGCGAAGGTGTTAAAACTCTTAGCATATCCGATAGAATGACATTGTGTAATTTAGCTTCGGAAATGGGTGCTAAAAATGCTGTTTTCCCTGCCGACGAAGTACTCGAAAAATATTTAGGTGCAAAAATAGAAGGCTTATGGGCTGATGCCGATGCCATTTATGCACAAGAAATCAATATTAATTTGAATGATATTTTCCCTGTAGTTGCAGCTCCGCATAATGTGGACAATGTAAAAGCGGTATCTGAGGTGCAAGGAACAAAAATTCAACAAGCATTGATTGGAACATGCACTAATGGACGTTTGGAAGATTTGCAACAAGCCGCAGAGGTATTAAAAGGTAAGAAATTACCAAAAGATTTTCAATTATTGGTAATTCCTGCTTCTAAAGCCATTTATATGCAAGCTATGAAAGAAGGTTTGATTGAAATATTTATGAATGCTGGTGCTAATGTATTATCAACCTCTTGTGGCCCATGTTTAGGTACAGGGCAGGGTATTCCAGCCGATGATATCAATGTAATTTCTACTGCCAACCGCAATTTTAAAGGAAGAATGGGGAATCCTAAAGCCAATATTTATTTAGCTTCACCCGCAACGGTTGCTCACTCAGCACTAAAAGGCGAAATTTGCGACCCAAGAGGTGTTGTCGGTATTGATAAATTTCCGTATAAAGCCGAACAAAGTAAGACAGTTGAAGTAAAAGCTGGCGAAAATCGCTACGAAAAAACTGTTTGGAATTATGCCGATGTTGATAACTTAAATACCGACCAAATGTTTGCCGGTAACTTAACTTATCAGATTGCAAGTTCTGAAGGCGATAAAATTATGCCGCATCTTTTCAAAGGATTTGACGATACTTTTGCCGAAAGAGTACAAGCCAATGATATACTAATTGCTGGTGCTAATTTTGGTTGTGGTAGTTCACGCGAACACCCAGCCGTTGGTTTGGCTTATGCCAATGTAAAAGCAGTAATTTGCAAATCTGTTAATCGTATATTCTATCGTTCTTCTGTAAATCAGGGGTTACCTATTATTGTATTGCCTGAAGTAGTGGATGCATACAAACAAGGCGATGAAGTATTGCTTGATTTTGTAAAAGGCGAAATTAAAGTAGGCGAAAAAGTCTTTAAATTTGCACCTTTACCCGAAAAATTAATGGGTGTATTTAATGCAAAAGGTTTAGTAAACTACATAAAAAACAATTAAGAGTAAATAGTGAATATCATCGGTGCGTCCTGTTAAAACTTTTAATTATATCCTAAAATTATTGCGACGTATTTTTTTATTTTTATTCACAAAGGATTATTAATTTTGCAAATTATAATATTGAAATGCAGCGAAAATTTCTTACCAATCTTATTTTACTTTTAACTTTAAATCTTTTAATTAAACCTATTTGGATTTTTGGAATTGATATTAAAGTTCAAAACTTAGTAAATACTGCAGATTATGGATTTTATTTTGCTCTTTTTAATTTTTCTTTTCTTTTCAATATTTTATTAGACTTTGGAATTACCAATTTTAATAATAAAAATATTGCTCAAAACAATCACTTGCTCAATAAGCACTTTTCAAGTATAGTAATTCTTAAACTATTGTTAGCTGTTGTTTTTGCTGTTTTTACATTTACTTTTGGCTTAATAGTTGGTTATAATAGCCATCAGTTGTACATATTGGGTTGGATGGTTTTCAATCAATTTTTAATTTCTTTTGTACTGTATTTAAGAAGCAATATTTCAGGATTGCTTTTATTTAAGACTGATAGCATTGTGTCGGTTTTAGATAGAACGCTGATGATAATCTTTTGTGCAATTCTTATTTGGGGAAATGTAACTACTGGTACATTCCAAATAGAATGGTTTGTGTATGCACAAACTGCTGCATATCTTATCACTGCTATTATTGCATTTATTATTGTCAAAAGAAAATCTGCTTTTACACGTCTTAATTGGAATCGACCGTTTTTTGTAATGATTATTAAGCAAAGTTTTCCTTTTGCTATATTGGCATTACTTATGACTTTCTACAATCGCATTGATTCTGTGATGCTTGAACGTTTGTTGCCCAATACACAAGGCGACGAACAAGCAGGCATTTACGCATCGTCTTATCGCTTGTTAGATGCGACCAATATGATTGCTTATCTATTTGCAGTACTATTACTTCCACTATTTTCTAAAATGATAAAAAATGGAGATGAAATTGTTCATATTGTAAAATTATCTTTTAAACTCCTCATTACATTAGCGTTGATAGTTGGTATAGGCTCTTTTTTTTATAGCATGGAATTAATGGAAATGTTGTACACAAATCATATAGCTGAATCAGCAGAAGTTTTTAAATGGCTGATGATGGGCTTTATAGCAGTTTCAACTACTTATGTTTTTGGAACTTTACTCACTGCCAATGGAAACCTTAAAGAATTGAATTATATTGCAGCTACTGGTATGTTATTAAACATTTCTCTTAATTTTATATTAATACCTCGTTTAGAAGCTGTTGGTTCTGCTTATGCAAGTATTATCACTCAATTTTTAAGTGCTATTGTTCAAGTTATTTTTGCTCAACGAGTGTTCAAATTTAAAGTAGATTACCGTTTTTTGTTTTCAATACTTGCTTTTGCTATTGGTGTGATAATTATCAATGTTTTTTCTAAATATTTTATCGAAGACGAATGGATTTATAATTTTGCTGGTATGATAATGCTTTCAATTGTTTTAGCATCTTTTCTTAAACTATTGAATTTTAAATCATTACTCACGTTAATTCAAAATAAATCTAGCTAAACAGTGAACAGTAAGTAGTTACACATAAAATAATCAAATCTATAAATCAAAATATTTAACTATTTTTGCCTAATTAAATTTAAAATAACATGACAGAAATCAACAAATCTACCACTGATTTTAACTCGACCAATTTTTTTATTTTCTTATGGAATTGGCGTAAAGTTTTAATTATAGTAACCATAGCAGCTGCAATATTATCGGTAGGAGCATCTTTTTTTATTACACCTAAGTATAAATCAACAGTAGTTTTATTTCCTACTTCAACGAATTCAATTTCAAAAGTATTATTATCAGGAAGTAATCAAAACATTCTTGAGTTTGGAGAAGAAGAGCAAGCTGAACAATTACTACAAATTTTAAACTCTGGCAAAATTAGTTCCAAAGTTATCGAACGATTTAATCTTGTAAAACATTACGAAATAGATGAAAAATCAAAATATAAAAATACATATCTTGCACAAGAATATAACAGTAATATTAGTTTTAGAAGAACCGAATTTATGGCTGTTGAAATAACAGTTATGGATAAAGACCCTCAAATGGCTGCAGATATAGCAAACAGTATAGCAAATATACTTGATTCTACAAAAAATGCAATGCAAAAAGAACGTGCTAAAAGAGGGTTTGAAATTGTTAAGAAAAATTATGAAAGTATTCAAGAGGAAATAAGACTTTTAAATGACTCATTAAAAATTATTCGCAAAAAAGGAATTAATGATTATGAATCTCAAGCAGAAAGGTTTAATCAAGAATTAGCCATTCAAATAGGAAAAGGGAATAAACAAGCTATTGAAAAACTTGAAGCCAAACTTGATACTTTAGCAAAATACGGAAGTGCTTATGTTTTCCTGCGTAATAGCTTAGGTTACAAAACAGAACAGTTAAATACAATTAAAGCAAAATACGATGAAGCCAAAATTGACGCTGAAGAGTATATTCCTCAAAAGTTTGTGGTTGATTCTGCTTTTAAAGCCGAAAAGAAAACCACACCAGTTCGTTGGCTAATAGTTTTAGTTTCTTCATTTTCAGCATTTATGCTTTCAATACTTGTATTGATTTTTATTGAAAATGTTTACAAAAAAAGCATTCTAAAATCATAATCTTCAATCTTATATCATTGACAAAAAAACAAAAACTAAGCATTATTTATGGTATTAGTGGATTATTTATCCTAATAAATGCCATATTTATTGCCAATGAATTTTTCTGGTTCATGGCAATTCCTTTATTGGGGTTTTTGCTATTAATGTATTTTACAACTTTAGACAAAGTACTACTATTAATTACTTTTCTCACACCACTTTCTGTTACTTTAAGCAATTACGATGCGCAATTAGGACTTGCCTTACCCACAGAACCTCTAATGGTTGGCGTTTTGGGAATGTACTTATACAAACTTTTTTTCGACCAAGCTTATGACATCAAAATTATTAAGCATCCCGTAACAATTTCAATTTTATTCTATTTATCGTGGATGTTGCTAACTTGTATTACCAGCCAAATACCTTTGGTTTCTTTTAAGTTTTTTATTGCTAAATTATGGTTTATCGTTCCATTTTTCTTTTTGGCAACGCAAGTTTTCAAAAGCATAAAGAACTTCAAAATATTTTCGTGGATGTATATGATAAGTTTGTGTATCGTAATTATTTATACAACAATTAAACATGCCAAATACGCATTTGATGAGGATGTTGGACATTGGATTATGGATCCTTTTTACAACGACCATACTGCCTATGGTGCAATGATTGCTTTTTTTATACCAGTAATATTTGGTTTTCTTTTTGATAAATCGTATTCAAATATACAGCGATTTTTTACGCTTATTGTAGCTACTATTTTACTAACTGGTTTGTATTTATCATATTGTCGTGCAGCATGGATGGGTTTAGTAGCAGCTATAGGATTAGCTTTGATTATCAAACTAAAAATTAAGATTAAATGGGTGCTTTTAACTTCAGTTATTTTTATTGGTTTATTTTTTATGCTTCGCAGCGAAATAATTATGAAATTAGAGAAAAATAAGCAAGATGCTTCGGATAATTTAGTTGAACATATTCAATCTATTTCAAATATATCTACAGATGCTTCCAATCTGGAAAGAATGAATCGTTGGACAGCTGCATTTAGGATGTTTAATGATAAACCTTTCTGGGGCTTCGGACCTGGCACTTATCAGTTTTGCTATGCTCCCTATCAATATTCTTATGAGAAAACAATTATCAGTACCAATGCTGGTAACAGAGGAAATGCGCACAGTGAATATATTGGACCACTTGCCGAAACTGGTGTTTTTGGTTTATTATCTCTATTAGCCATAGCTATTTCAGCAATTTATACTGCTTTTAAGGTATATTGGAAATCAAAAGACAAAAAGGTAAAACTATTGACTTTTATTGCACTATTAAGCCTTATAACCTATTACACGCATGGTTTTTTAAATAACTTTCTTGATACCGATAAAGCTTCCGTACCTTTTTGGGGGTTTATTGCTATGGTGGTTGCGTTGGATGTTTATCATCTGAGAAAAGATGAAGAAAAATCGCAAAATTGATTATACGAAATAAAAAAACGGAACTAAATTAGTTCCGTTTTTTTATTATAATTTTCTGCTGTTCTTATTCAGATTTTCCATAAATTCAGGAAGTTGTTTTAAGTAAACATATTCTTTCCATTTTTTTCTTACCTCGTCAACTGGAGTTCCAAAATACACTTTATTTCCTGCCAAGCTCTTATCAACACCTGAGGTAGCAAGTATCACAGCTCCTTTACCTATTACTAAATCTTTATTAACAGCTACTTTTGCCCAAAGAATTACATCATCTTCTATAACAGTTACACCGGCTATAGCACAGTGTGAACCTATTAAGCAGTTTGCACCGATATGTGTATCGTGCCCTACTTGCACATGATTATCAAATTTTGTTCCTTTTCCAATAGTAGTGTCACCCGAAACGCCTTTATCAATAGCACACAAAGCTCCAATTTCCACATTATCGCCAAGTATAACCTTTCCGCAAGATTCCATTTTTCGATACCCTTGTGGTTTGCGTTGAAAATAATAAGCATCAGCACCAATAACTGTATTTGATTGGAGAATAACATTATTACCTATCTCTGTATAGTCATAAATGCTTACATTGGCGTGAATAATACAATTTTTACCAATTTTAACATTGTTTCCAACAAAAGCACCCGGCTGTATAACTGTTCCTTCGCCTATTTGAGCTGTTGGACTTACAAAAGATACCGATGGCTGAAAACCTCTAAATTTTCTTACCAATGAAACATAGGCTTCAAAAGGATCTTCGCAAAACAACAAAGCTTTATTCTCAGGACAATCAACTTTAGCATTAATAATAATTGTAGTTGCCTTTGAAGTAAGTGCTTTTTTGTAATACTTAGGATGATCAACAAAAGTTAAATCACCAGCTTCAACCATGTGAATTTCGTTGATTCCTGTAATTAAAAAATCAGGATTTCCTATAAACTCGGCTTTTATAAGCGAAGCTATTTCTTTTAACTTATGAGGAACAGGTAGTTTCATCTATGACTTTATTAAATTATTTAATTATTGTGCTATTATGCAGATTTTACTCTTTCGGAATAAGTACCTGTACGGGTATCTACTTTTATTCTTTCGCCTTCGTTAATAAACAAAGGAACTCTGACTATAGCTCCTGTTTCAACAGTTGCTTCTTTCATAGCATTTGTGGCTGTATTCCCTTTTTCGCCAGGTTCAGTATAAATAATAAGCATTTCAACAAATGCTGGCAGCTCACATTGCAAAGGAGTTTCAGTATCGGCATGAACGGTAATTTCAACACTTTGTCCTTCTTTCAACAACTGCGGAGCATTAATAATAGCTTCATCTATTGAAAGTTGTTCAAAAGTTTCGGCGTGCATAAAATTATAACCACCTTCGTCTTTATATAAAAACTGATACGGTCTTCTTTCTACACGGGCTATATCTATTTTTACACCGGCAGTAAATGTATTTGGTATTACTTTTCCTGTTTTTAAATTTTTTAGTTTTGTGCGAACAAAAGCTGGTCCTTTACCAGGTTTTACATGTTGAAATTCAAAAATAGAATATAATTCGCCATTAAATTCTAAACATAATCCGTTTTTAAAATCTTGTGTTGTTGCCATATTCTGATATTATTTTTTACAAAAAGCATGCAAAGTTACGTATTATTTTGGATTTGCCAAATTTGAAAAGACCAATTAATTTATCAAAATATTATATTCTTTTTTATTATTTTTGCACTCCTTAAAAAATAGTAAAAAGATATGTTTGAAAGTTTAAGCGAAAAATTCGACAGGGCATTTAAAGTTCTTAAAGGACAAGGACGTATATCCGAAATTAATGTAGCAGAAACCCTCAAGGAAGTTAGAAAAGCTTTGCTCGATGCCGATGTAAGTTTTAAAATTGCAAAACAATTTACCGAAACTGTAAAAGAAAAAGCTTTAGGTCAAAATGTACTTACAGCCATATCTCCCAGTCAATTAATGATAAAAATAGTTCACGATGAGTTAGCTGTTTTGATGGGAGGCGAAAAAGCTGAAATTAACCTAAAAGGAAGTCCTGCTATTATTTTAATGTCAGGATTACAAGGTTCCGGTAAAACTACTTTTTCGGCAAAATTAGCCAACCATATAAAAACAAAAAAAGGACGCAATGTCTTATTGGTAGCTTGCGATGTGTATCGCCCTGCTGCTATTGAACAGTTGAAGGTTTTGGGTGAGCAAATTGGCGTAGAAGTTTTTTCTGATATTGATAGCAAAGAACCTGTTAAAATTGCTAAAAAAGCAATAACTTATGCAAGAGAAAAAGGCATTGCAACTGTAATTATTGATACAGCGGGTCGCTTGGCTATTGACGAAGAAATGATGAACGAGATAGCAGCCATCAAAAAGGAAGTAAATCCTCAGGAAACACTTTTTGTGGTAGATGCAATGACTGGTCAAGATGCCGTAAATACAGCTAAAGCATTCAACGACAGGTTAAATTTTGATGGTGTAATTCTTACTAAATTAGATGGCGACACAAGAGGTGGTGCTGCACTTACAATACGCTCAGTTGTAGAAAAACCTATTAAATTTGTAGGTATTGGCGAAAAAATGGATGCCATAGACATTTTTTACCCCGAACGTATGGCTGACCGTATTTTGGGAATGGGCGATATTGTTTCGTTAGTAGAACGTGCTCAGGAGCAATTTGATGAAGAAGCTGCCAAGAAACTTCAGAAAAAAATTCAACAAAACACTTTTAATTTCGACGATTTCCTTTCTCAAATAAAGCAAATCAAAAAAATGGGCAATATGAAAGATTTGGCTGGTATGATACCAGGTATGGGAAAGATGCTAAAAGATGTTGAAATAGAAGATGACGCTTTTAAAAGCATTGAAGCCATTATTACTTCAATGACACCAAAAGAAAGAGCAAATCCTTCACTATTGAATGGAGCTCGCAGAAAAAGAATTGCAAATGGAAGTGGAACAGATATTCAAGAAGTAAATCGCTTAATCAAACAATTCGACGAAACCCGTAAAATGATGAAAATGATGAGCGGTAGCAAAGGAAGCAAATTAATGCAAGCAATGGGAAATATGAAAAGACGATAAACGAAAATAATTATAAATGATGAATTATAAATTATTAATAAGAATTTTCTTAATAACTTTTTGAAATTTAATACTTTATAAACTTTACAACCTTAATACTATGAATATAATAGACGGCAAATTGATAGCCGAGCAAATAAAAACTGAAATAGCCAACGAAGTCAGGAAAATGATAGATGATGGCAAAAATCCGCCTCATTTAGCTGCAATTCTCGTTGGTGAAGACCCTGCAAGTCAAACTTACGTGGCAAGCAAAGAGAAATCATGTAAAGAAGTAGGATTTATATCTTCTATTTATCGCTATCCTGCAAGTATTAGCGAAACTGAATTATTAAAAGCTGTTGAATTTCTAAATAATGATGAAGAAATTGACGGTTTTATTGTACAATTGCCACTACCAAAGCACATTTCAGTTGACAAAGTAATTGAAAGCATAGACCCTAAAAAAGATGTTGATGGATTTCATCCTATAAATGCAGGCAGAATGTTGGCGAGCCTTCCCTCCTATCTACCGGCTACACCTTATGGCATTATGCAAATGATTGAAAGAAGCAATATTGAAACCGAAGGGAAACATTGTGTTGTGTTAGGACGTAGCAATATTGTTGGTACTCCGATAAGCATATTGATGTCAAGAAATAATAAATTTGCCAATGCAACGGTAACTATTTGCCATAGCAAAACAAAAAAATTGGAAGAAATTACACGTCAAGCTGATATTTTAATTGCAGCTATTGGGAAACCGCATTTTGTAACTTCAAATATGGTAAAAGAAGGTGCAGTAGTAATTGACGTTGGAATACACCGTGTAGCCTCAAGCGAAACAAAATCAGGGTTTAAATTAATTGGAGATGTTGATTTTATGAATGTTTCCAAAAAATGCAGCTATATTTCTCCGGTTCCGGGTGGAGTGGGTTTAATGACGATAGTTGCATTACTTCAAAATACAATGAAAGCAGCAAAAAAAGAAATTTATCAATAAAAACAAACAATACGTTAAAAATAATATTGATTTTTTTATTTTTCTATTAAAAAATTTAATATCATTGCAAAAAAAAGAATATTAGAAAATGAACAGAAGAAAGGTAATTATTAGCTATCACAATTTAGCACCTGAAGCATTGGAAGCATTTAAAGAAAAATATCCTTATGGCTATTCTGATTATATTACAAAAATTACAAAACCAAATAACGACGTAATATACGTTGTACCATTAGATACTGAAGATGCTGCTTTCCTCGTAAAAGTTGATGTAAAAGTTGATAATAAAATGAGTGAAGAAGAATTTGATAAACTATTATTCAGAGGTGTTTCGGGACCTATTGATAAAGCTGCAGAAACCGAAACTAGCGAAGAAAGTGAACATGAAGATTTAGGCTCTGATCACATTGATAATGATAGTGTAAGCGAGGAAATGGAAGAAAGTGAAGAATAATCAATTTCCTAAAGTGTAAATGATTTTTGTTTACACTTTTTTTATTAAACATTTTTAAAGTCAATCTGTTATTAACTTCAAATAACTATTTAACAATTAAAAATTAAAAATTACAAATTACTAATGAACCAAGAATTTGAAAAAATAAAATGCCTCATTATAGGTTCAGGACCTGCAGGCTATACAGCAGCTATTTACGCAGCTAGAGCCGATTTAAAACCTGTTGTTTATCAAGGATTACAACCAGGTGGGCAACTTACTATAACCACAGAGGTTGATAATTTCCCTGGCTACCCCGAAGGAATTACAGGACCCGAGATGATGGAACAATTAAAAAAACAAGCTGAAAGATTTGGAACTGAGGCAAGATGGGGTATTGTTACAGAAGTTGATTTTACCGAACGTCCGTTTAAAATATTTGCCGATGATGGTAAAAAAATATTAGCTGATACCGTAATTATTGCTACCGGAGCTTCGGCTAAATGGTTAGGTATTGAATCGGAAAAAAAATACAACGGACAAGGTGTTTCGGCTTGTGCCACTTGTGATGGTTTTTTCTATCGTGGCAAAGATGTAGCTATAGTTGGTGGCGGTGATACTGCTGCCGAAGAAGCAACTTACCTTGCCAAGTTATGCAACAAAGTATACATGATTGTAAGACGTGATGAATTAAGAGCCTCAAAAGCTATGCAGGAAAAGGTTTTTAATACACCTAACATAGAAGTATTATGGAATCATACTACTAAAGAAATTTTAGGCGATTTTTCGGGAGTAAATGCTTTGTTATTACAAAATGTAAAAACCGGAGAAGACAAACAATTATCAATACATGGTTTTTTTGTTGCCATTGGACACTCTCCTAATACTGAAATATTTAAAGGCAAAATAGAATTAGATGATATGGATTATATTAAAACCATAGCTGGTTCTACCAAAACAAGTATCGAAGGCGTATTTGCTGCCGGCGATGTACAAGACCATCATTACCGCCAAGCCATTACCGCAGCCGGAAGCGGTTGTATGGCTGCCATAGAAGCCGAAAGATTTTTATCTTCAAAATAAACGAGAGGGTATCTAATTAAAAAAGCCTTTCCATAAATTATGGAAAGGCTTTTTTAATTAGATTTTTTTAATTTCTATTCTACTACAAATTTTGTATATGCTTTGCCTTTTTCACTTTCAATGTTTAAGATATAAATACCAGCTTTTAATTGACTAATATCAATTGTTTTATTTTGTAAACCTTCTGAAATATTCAATTCAGATGAGAATACAGTTGCTCCTATAATATTTGTAACATTGTATTTCACTGTACCAGAAACATTAAAATTACCTGAAATATTAAGTTTGCCATTTGCAGGGTTAGGATAAACGCTTAATTGTTTTACCACATCATTTTCCTGAATACCAACTATTACTTTTGCTTTGGTTGTATATTTAACGGTCCAACCTAAATCAGTATTAGTACCATCGGTAGCAAAAACCAATAAAAAAGCACCAGAAGTAGACGTTAAAGTTGCAGGCAAATTAGAAGTATGATTTCCTGAATAAGTACCTAATACTGGAGCAGAGGTAGTTGTGCCATCATAAACGGTTAAAAAATCTTTATTTAACTCAGTTCTAAACTCTGTGAATGAAAGTCTTAAAGTATCAGTACCTAATGTATCAGGTTGAATTAACCATTGACAATTGGTATTGTTCAAATAATTATCGGTATAGCTGCCATCGGTAAATATATAATTTTGAGCTGTATATGTTTTATTTGCAATACACAAAGGATAAGTAGGTAAATCAGGAACAATATTAATAACAGCACCTTGACCATTTCTAAAACTATAACCACCTGC
>CAYTJB010000050.1:0-10653 GCA_964437995.1 uncultured Bacteroides sp.
TATGATTTATATCGCCGTTATACGGCTACCAAACTGTCATCGCTACGCGACTTCTTGGAATTGTTATTTTATTATTCTACTGTCGCCGCTATACGGCTTATATGAAAGCATTGATAATTTTCTTTACTTCTGCTATTTTGCTTTCCAAAATGTTGACATTTGATGCTTCGGCAAGAAAACGCAAATATGGTTCTGTGTTGGAAGGACGAACATTGAACCACCAATCTTTAAACTCAACTCTGTATCCATCGAAATCGAAATATGCCGTTGGTTTTTCTTGGCTCGAAAAATGGTCGCGAATGGCATTCATTGCTTCTTGTTTTTGCTCTATTTTAAAATTAATTTCACCCGAATTGGCAAATTTAGAAATATTAGCAATGGCTTCCGAAAGCTTAATTCCTTTCTTTTTTAGCTGACTAACAATATCTAATACAATTAAACATGCCATAATTCCTGAATCGGAGTAATAAAAATCTTTAAAATAATAATGTCCAGCAAGTTCGCCACCAAAGATTCCATCAATTTCGCGAAGTTTAAGTGCTGCATAGGCTCTGCCTACTTTCCATGTGTGCATTTCGCTGCCAAATTTGCGAATGTAATCGCCCACAGCTTTTGATGTACGAATATCTTGTAATACATTTCCTTTCAAACCTTTTTCTTCCAAAAAATAATGCGCTAATAAGCCAATAATAAGGTCAGGAGAGATGAATTTGCTGTTTTCATCTACAAACATTACGCGATCGGCATCGCCATCAAAGATAACACCAATATCGCTTTTGTTTTCGGCAACTAATTTTTGTAAATCTACAATATTTTCGGCTTCCAGCGGATTGGCTTCGTGGTTGGGAAAAGTTCCGTCCATTTCATCAAAAATATAAATGGGTTGGTTTCCTAAAATATCTTTTACAAGTAGCGGAGCCATTCCATTTGAAAAATCAATGGCTATTTTTAAATTGCTAATATCGGCTAAGTATTGGCGTTGAAAATCAAGATATTTGTCTTTTACTTCGTATTCAATAATTTTGCCTTTTTGTGTAGCAATGCTAATATCAGCGGTTTCTATGAGTTTTTTTAATTCGCCCAAGCCGGAATCTAATCCAACAGGCAAAGCATTGGTACGCGAAACTTTCAAGCCATTGTATTCTCTTGGATTGTGCGAAGCGGTTATCATAACCGATGCGTCAAATCCGAATTTTGCTGTAGCCCAATACACCATAGGTGTAGTGGATAAACCAATATTATAAACATCGGCACCACTATCATTGATACCTTTGCATAAATATTCAAAAATTTCAGGAGATGATTCTCTAACATCTCGCCCTACCAATACTTTATTGGTTTTTAATAAAGATGGTAAAAAATAGCCAATGCGATATACATCGCTTTTATTGAAGTCAGTGTTGTAAACTCCACGTATATCGTAGGCTTTAAATGCTTTCATATTAGTTTTCAAAGTGTTGTTATATGATTAATTATGAATAAACTCAACCCAATTACTATTATTTTGTAAAGTTTTTGAGTTCTTCTAAATATCTCGCCTTATTTATTGAAAATGTATTTTCTGAAGTAGCACCTATTACTTTATAATCTGCCGTTGGGCATGTGGCAAGTTTTCGTAAAACACGAACATCTTTTTGAGCACAGACTTCTTCTTTTTCACCCCATATAATTAAAATTCCAGCAATATTTTTACCTCTTTCGGCAACAGCGTATTCTGGTTCCAGTAGGTATTTATCGAATGCCAAAGGAATCATTACTTCTTGATTTTTAAATTCTTTTAATTTTTTTTGCAAGCTTTCCAAAGTATTGTATGGAGAATCGGCAATAATTTTATTAACTTCCGAACGATTACAACCAACAGCTATGGCTAAACCAGCCCCCATACCTTGTCCGTACAAATCGAGTTGGCGTAGTTTTGAGTAATATTTACGGGTGTAATCAATAACGGCATTCAAATCTTTTTCGAATTGAGCATAGATATAAAAATTACTATTGATTTTAAACTCGCTACTTTCGCCATATCCACGATAATCATACGTAATTACATTGTATCCCAATGTTAAGAATTGGCTTGCCATTTCTATCATTTTCGACATATTGCCATCGCCATGTCCGCTAATAATAATTACTTTCTTTGATTCGGAATTTGCTTTAAAAAACCATGCTGCCAATTGCATATTGTCTTTGGTAGGAATAGTCATTTTTTCATATACTAAACCAAATTCGTCGGGTAATACTTTGTATTCTTTTTCTGGATTTAAAGCAAATAAAGTGCTGCTTGCTATAAGCAAAATTGTTAAGAATGTGATTGAATTTTTCATTATGTTATTGATTTTGTTGTTTTAAAATATTTTTCGTTGATTCAATGCTTTTTGATATTTACGAGCATTTACAAAATGTTCTTCCATGTTTTTTGCAAAATTATGATAACCCGAAAAGTCTTCTTTTGCACAAAAATACAAATAATCTGTTTTTTGGTTTGCCAGCACTGCATCAATGGACGCAATAGAAGGAATACAAATAGGTCCAGGTGGAATACCTTTGTATTTATAAGTATTATAAGGTGAATCTGTGGTTAAATGTTTGTTAAGGATACGTTTTATGGTGAAATCACCTACTGCATATTTTACAGTGGGGTCAGCTTGCAATAGCATACCTTTTTTAATTCTGTTTACATAAACACTTGCAACGGTGGGCTTTTCATCATTTTTATTGGTTTCTTCTTCAACTATGGAGGCTACGATAGCTATTTCTTTACGACTTAATCCTGCGGTATAGGCTTTTGCATTGCGGTCGTCAGTCCAAAACTTCTCATATTCCTTTTGCATACGTTCCATTAATTGTTCTGCCGATGTATTCCACCATATTTTATAGGTATTAGGAATAAATAGCAAACGAAGTTCTTCGGGTGTGGTATTGTATTTGGAAAGAAAATCGGGATTATTAAATTCTCTAATTAAGTTTGCGCTATCAGTTTCTATTTGTTTGGCTAATTTGCCCGCCAATTGCTCGTTGGTACGAATATTATTGAAAACTAAATTAACGGCTTCTTGATTACCTGAACGCAACATATTTACAATTTGATTGTTGTTCATACCAGCTTTTAGTAAATATTTTCCTGCTTTTATATTATCTGTATAGCCTTTCTTTTTGGCAAGCCATTCGAAAGAAACTGTATTTTTTAATAAATTTTCTTTTTGTAATGTTTGTACCACTTGATTAAAATCGGCATTGGTATGTATGTATAAATAGGCTTTTTCTTTGGCAACATTGGGAGCAAATATTTTTTGATACACCATAAATGCGAATATTAAACCAATGAGTGCAATTACAGCTATTCCCCAAAATATATATTTTCTGTTTTTCTTCATTTATTTAAACAATTGAGGTTGCAAAATTAAAAATTATATTTAAACAAATTTTCCTATTGCTTAACTAACTGCAAAAAGTACTCGTCTTTCCATTCATTGTTTACAATTACCCAATCTTTTCGTGTTCCACAAACTGTAAACCCATGTTTGGCAAATAGTTTTAAACTGGCTTTGTTATCGGTAAGAATACTGCAATACAATTGATGCAATTGCAAGGTATTGAAACAATATTTAATCAAGATTTCCAACGCATCGGAAGCATAGCTTTTGTTACGCATTGTATCGGCTATTAAAATGCCAATGCCTGCTTTTTTATTATTAGTATCAAAATCAAAAATATCTATGCAACCAATAGGTTTTTTGTCAAACTCTATCATTAACCGCAATTGCTTAGCGGTATATATATCCTGAACACTAAAAACATATTGTTCTACAACGTAGCGTGAAAAAGGAGCTACAGTGTTTGAAATATGCCAAATACTGGTATCGTTTTCCCAGTTGTAAAGCGTGTCAATATCTTCGGGTTCCATAGCCCTAAGCAGTATATTTTTCCCTTTGAGTGTTTGCATTAATTTTGATATTTTTTTTGATTTCAATATAATAAGTAGTTAAACCTATTCTAAAACAGCAATAAAGTATTTTATTGTTTAACTTCCCCTATAGCAGCAATTGGCAATTTAAAGAAAACACCTGGTCCAAAATAATTCTTTGCTTTCATCCATCTATAGCGAAAACTTGCCCCCAGATAATAACAACTCCAAGCTGTTGCCTGAAAACCAACGCTTGTTTTGGTTTCTTTACCCCATTCTACAACAGGTCCTGCCGATAATCCATAAAAAACTGGCATGTATTTAGCAGGAATGATACCGATATATTGCAATTCTGTATAAAATCTTGTTTTTGGTTTTTCATTTTCTAAAGCGATATCCAAACTAAGGAATGAACCAATACCATTTTCTTCTCCTATAAGGAATCCGTGAATACCAAGTTCGATACCCCAACTAAATTTGCATTGCTTATCACAAAAATTCCAATTTAAAACAGGCCCTATTGTAAAAAGTTGTGAAAAAGAACGTAATGGAAGTAATGTGATTACAAGTATTATAAAATAAATAAGCCTTCGTATTTTCATTAGAATGTTTTTGAGTACAATTATATTTTATGCAAATATAAAACATTCTTTTAGTTGATGATTTATTTTTATGCATTTAGTAGGTATATCCTTAAAGAAATGACTAATTAGCTATATATAATACTGTATATCTGAATTATACAAAATTTTAACATGTAATTATGTAACAAAACTAAATAAATATCGAAATTCAAAATATCAAAAAAAAATGACACCATGCTTCAAAAAATATTCCTATTTTTGTTAAAAATAATTGCCATGAAGATTAGAACATTATTCGTAATTATTGAAATACTTGTAATACGCAGCTTTACACCAAGTTTGAAAGCAAACTTATTAAATATCATTTAATTAACTTTATAAACTAAATTGAGATATGCTTAAAAAGAAATTTCCACACACATACGTAATTGTATTTTTTATCATCTTAATTGCAGCTATTACCACATGGATAGTTCCTGCAGGAGAATTTAACCGTCAAACCATTGAAACCAATGGAAATAAACGAGTTTTAATTCAAACAGATTCTTATCATCAAGTAGATCAGCAGCCTCAAACTTGGGAAATATTTTCAGCTTTTTACAAAGGCTTTGTGCGTTCGCCAAAAATCATTGTTTTTATTTTGATTTTAGGTGGTGCATTTTGGATTTTAAACGAAAGCAAAGCTATTGATGCCGGCGTTTTTGCATTTTTAAAAAGGAGTAAAAAACTTGAAAGATATTGGGTTTTCAAAAAATTGGGAGTAAACAACATCATTATTACTTTGGTAATGCTGATGTTTAGTTTTTTTGGAGCAATATTCGGTATGAGTGAGGAAACCATTGCATTTGTCATCATATTTGTGCCATTGGCGGTATCAATGGGCTACGATTCTATTGTAGGTGTTTGTATGTGCTTTATTGGTGCAGGAATTGGCTTTGCTGGTTGTCTGCTTAATCCATTTACGTTAGGAATTGCTCAAGAAATAGCAGGACTTCCTTTATTTTCGGGTATTGAATATCGCTTGGTTATCTGGATGGTTGTTAATATAGTAGGTATAGGCTATGTATTGCGTTATGCAGCTAAGGTAAAAAAGAATCCAAAGAAATCCATTGTATATGAAGAAGATGAATACTGGCGTTTGCACCATAGTCAAGCAACGGATGATTTGCGTCAACCAGCTTTACAAAAAACATGGATTGCTTACTTTTTAGTATTGATTTCGAGTATAATATATGCGGTAATGATGCCTATGAATAGCATTAAAGTTGGTCCAACCGTTTTTTACATGCCATTGCTACCAATTTTGAGCTTATTATTTGCTTTCTTTGGCTATATTACTGCAAAAAAATCAATGCAGTACTTTGTGTTGAACTTATTGTTATTTACCATTGCTTATTTGATGGTAGGTGTAATGGGGTTCGATTGGTCGTTGATGGAAATAGCAGCTCTTTTCTTTGCTATGGCAATGTTTTCGGGAATTGCAATGGGCAAAGGACCTAATGATATTACCAAACTTTTTGTTGCCGGAGCAAAAGATATTCTTTCAGCTGCCTTAGTTGTCGGTTTGGCAGGAGGTATTATCGTAATTCTGGAAGATGGAAAAGTAATTGATACTATACTTCATGGCATTTCACAATCTATGCAAGGCTTGGGAAACATAGCTACGCTTTCGCTGATGTATGTTTTTCAATCGGGCTTAAATATGATTATTACTTCCGGAACTGCAAAAGCTGCATTAATAATGCCAATTTTAAGAGATATTTCTGAAATGATTGGATTGTCGAAACAAGCAACTGTTACGGCTTTCCATATAGGCGATGGATTTACCAATTTATTTACCCAAACTTCGGACGTTTAAAGAGGTGTATTAAAAATACCAAGAATTCCATAAAGAATGTGGTTTAAATGGGCTTTGCCACTTATTATAATTTTAACTATTGTTGGATTCTTACTTTTAATACCAACAGTTACCATGAAATTAAATGGATTTTGATTTACTCATTAGTGATAGCCTCACTTAGAGTGAGGCTATCACTTTAAAAATATCAAAATTCAAGAAAAAATTGTGTAATTAGAAGACAAAAATTAAGCATTATGATAAATCTAAAATTAGACTATAGTAAAGTAAAAACATTTGTTTCTGACGATGAAATCAATGCTTTTCAAAGCAAGATAGATAGCAGTTACAAAGCATTACTTATGAAAACAGGCAAAGGCAATGACTTTTTGGGTTGGGTAAATCTTCCAATGGAAATTGATGAACAATTGCTTACAGACATTGAAAATGATGCCAAAGCTATTGCAAAAATGGCTGAAGTATATGTGGTTATTGGTATTGGCGGTTCGTATTTAGGTGCAAGGGCAGTAATAGAAGCATTGAGTCATAATTTTGCTGCACTAAAAAAAGATAGCAAATATCCTTTGGTAATTTATGCCGGACAAAACATCAGCGAGGATTATATGGCTGATTTATTGGAAATTTTAAACCAAAAAGATTACGCATTAACAGTAATTTCAAAATCTGGAACCACCACAGAACCTGCTGTTGCATTTAGAATTCTAAAAAATCATTTAGAAAAAAAATATGGCAAAGAAAATGCAAAAAAACGCATCATTGCCATTACCGATAAAGAAAAAGGTGCTTTAAAGAAACTTTCTGACGATGAAGGTTATAAAACTTATGTTGTACCCGATGATGTAGGAGGACGCTATTCTGTATTAACTCCAGTTGGGCTGCTACCTATTGCTGTTGCGGGTTTTGATATTCGTAAATTGGTAAAAGGTGCTAAAAATATGCAAAATCATTTATTTTCTTCGCCAAACATTTCAACTAATATAGCTTCGCAATATGCTGCTGTCCGTAATGCCTTGTATAAAAAAGGAAAAACTATTGAAATAACAGTAAACTACCAGCCAAACCTTTATTATATTACCGAATGGTGGAAACAACTATATGGTGAAAGTGAAGGGAAAGAAAATAAAGGAATTTTTCCTGCTGGTGTTGGCTTTACAACCGATTTACACTCTATGGGTCAATATATTCAGGAAGGAATTAGAAATATATTTGAAACAGTTTTGAGTGTCGAAAAACCTCATCATCATGTTGAAGTTCCAATGGATAAAGAGAATTTAGATGGATTGAATTTTATTGCAGGCAAAAGAATTAGCGAAGTAAATAAAATGGCTGAATTAGGAACAAGCATAGCTCACGTTGATGGCAGTGTTCCTAACATCAAAATTTCATTACCTGAAATCAATGAATACAACTTAGGCGAATTAATTTATTTCTACGAATTTGCCTGTGGATTAAGTGCATATTCATTAGATGTAAATCCATTTAACCAGCCCGGCGTAGAAGCATATAAAAATAATATGTTTGCTTTATTAGGCAAACCAGGTTTTGAAAAACAAACAGAAGAAATTAGGAAAAGACAATAAGAATCTCATCTGATTATTAAAAAACATTAACTATGACAAAAAAATTAGCTTTATTATTTTTACTCTTTAATTTGATAATTAATGCAAACGCCCAACATCTTCTTAGAAGAGCATTTATGGGTGCATCCACAATAAACATTACTGATTCAGTTGCTCAAGCAAGAAAATTAAATACTAAGCAAGGATTATTGCTGCAAAAAATTTTTGATAATGGAAGTGCTATTAGATTAGGTTTGAAACAAGGCGATATCATTTTATATGCCAATGAATTGCAAATGACGAACAGAAATAGTTTTTTACAATTAATAGCAAAACTGAAAGATGGTGATGCTATTTCTTTGAAAATCAACAGAGATGGCAAAGAAACAATGATAAAAGGCAAACTAATGGGTGCTTTGCCTGATAAGTATGAGTTTGCAGATGTTATTTATGATGAAATAGCTTTTGAAAAAGGATATTTGCGAAACATAATTATAAAACCAAAAGGCAAAGAAAAATCACCTGTTGTATTTTTTATACAAGGTTACAATTGCGCAAGTATAGATAATATGGGCGTAGATCATCCATACGAAAAAGTATTAATTGAATTGGTAAAAAATGGAATTGCTGTTTTTAAGGTTGAAAAACCAGGAATGGGCGATTGCATGGGAACTATAGCTTGCGAAGATATTGATTTTTATAAAGAATTAAAAGTCTTTGAAACTGCTTATCAAAGCATTTCAAAATATAATTTCTTAGACACCAACAATATCTTTATTTTTGGACACTCAATGGGTGGAGTAATAGCTCCTATAATGAATCGAAAACCTGAAGCACGTGGAATTGCCGTATATGGGACAGTTACACGTACATGGCTTGAATATTTTATTGAAATGTCGAGGTTTCAACAAATAATTTCAGGTGAAGACTATAAATACAATGAACAAATGTTTGCCAATCGTTTAAAATTCAATTATGAGTTCTTTATTAATAAAAAGACACCCTCTCAATTGGTTAAAGATAGCACTATGGCTGAATTATTAAAAACAGAATGGCAATATCAAGCTCCTGACAAAATACTTGAACGTAATTATAAATATTGGCAACAATTGCAAGACGTAAGCATGATAAATGGATGGGCTGATTATTCAGGCAAGGTATTATCATTGTGGGGAGAAAGTGATTTTGTAGCATTTAGTAAAACAGATCATCAGTGGGTTGCTGACATTGTAAATCGTTATCATCCGGGTAATGGAAAATTTGTTTCAGTTCCCAAATCTGACCATGCTTTTACATATAATGAAACGTTAGAAGACGCTGCAAAAAACTGGACAAATAGAGCTTACCGACTTACTCATTATAATGATGCCGCATCTAAATTACTTTTAGAATGGATAAATAGTGTAAAACAATAAAGTTTGGAATATTTTAGGGACATACTTGCAAAAAGAGGATTAAAAGACTAATTCTCTTTTCATTATAACAATTATCAGATAATTTTTTTATTGTTTTTGTAATCAACTTCTGGAATCAGTTTATTATTAAGGATTATTTCTTTAATTGCTCCTTTTGGGAAGCTAATACTTATTGATTTATCACTAGATTTCCAAATATTCATCTCTTTTCTAATTGTTTTTTCACTACCATCAACGTATTTAACTGTTAGGATTATTGGAATTGGATACGTTCCAATTTTTTCGATATGAATAATAGTCTCATTTGTTCCTATTTCAACCTTACCAATTCCTAAATCAGCATAACCAAATTCAAAAAACCAAGGTTTCCAGAACCATGCTAAATCTTCGCCTGCAATTTCGTTAAAAGTAAAAAATAAGTCGTAAGGAATTGGATGTTTCCCTTTCCATCGTTCAGTAAATTCTCTAATTGTATGATAAAATTTTTCTTTCCCTAAATAATCATATAATAAATACAATGCTGTGGAAGACTTTGTATAAGTTATATATCCGGAAGTTCCCTCGCCAAGGTTATAAGAAACCAACATCACAGGAACATCAATAGCTTGCAGTGAGGCATCTTCATAATATCGTTTAGTTATTTCGCTCAGTACATTAAGATCCTTATCGCCTATTTGATCAGCAAAAGCTATAAGACCAATAAAAGTAATAATGCCTTCATCCATCCATCCATATTTTTGTTCATTAATTCCAACATTAAAGGGAAAATACATGTGTCCAATTTCGTGTGTTGTAACAAAACCTGTTTTCATGTCATTGCCATAATCCTCATCGTTTAGCATTCCTGGAAATTCCATTCCTCCATGAGAGCCATTAAAAGCAGTTAATTGTGTATAAGGAAATGAGATGGCAGGATTTTTAGTTGAAAAATACTCAATTGCCTTTTGGCTTATTTCATTTACTTTATTGAAAAACTTAGCATTTGTATTATACACAGAGTTTATAAGAACCCTATTACCTCCAACTTTAATACTGCAAGCATCCCACAAATATTTATTACTCACGGCAAAAGCAAAATCAGCTTGATTTTCAGATTTAAACTTCCATTTGTGATACTTGCCTGCTTTTAGAATACTATTTTCTTTTCTATCGGTTTCTGTAATAATTTGAATTACTTTATCAGATTTAGATGCTTGATTTATTCGTTCAATAATTTTTTCGGTATATACTTCTGTGGGATTCTGTAATATTCCTGTTGACCAAACAGTATAAGTATCAGGCACTATTATCTCAACATCAAAGTTTCCAAAATCGCTGTAAAATTCAGCAATCCCTT
>CAYTJB010000050.1:10663-14767 GCA_964437995.1 uncultured Bacteroides sp.
TCCACCCATCAATATCGTCAAACACGCATATTTTGGGATACCAATAGGCAATAAAAAAGTTGGTTTTATCATACGTTCCATATCTTTTAGCAGTTTTAACAGGCATAATTTGTTTCCACTCTATCTCAATATTTGTTTCAGATAAAGGTGTTATTTTTTTTGGCAACTTTATCTTTAAAATAGTAGTGAAATACTTAAAGAATTTATTCTCAATTTGAGTCCCATTTATTTTTACACTTTTAATTTCTACACCTTCATGTATATTTTCTTCGTCAGCATCAAAATCTCTTGTTATTCCTTTTTTATATAAGTTTTGATACAGATTTACGTAAATATTTGACAATGTATCAGTACTGTTGTTTTTATATGTAATAATTTCATTTCCTGTTAAAATTTTTGTGTCAGGGGAAAACTCTGTTTTAATTACATAATCTGCACGATTTTGAAAATAATTTTTACCTGATTCCCCGTTAAAACTACGGGTTTCTTTTTGATATGCTTTTTTTATTTCATAAGGCATATATAACTCTTTTGTACTTTGGGCACACAAACTGTTATACCCAAAAAGAATAATTAAAAGTTGACAAACAAAAAATGTTTTTCTCATAATTTTACAAATGTTAAGTATTAATTATATTTTATTAATATTATTTAAGACGCATAAACATTACAATAAGTTACAGCTAATTATTATTGAAGATTTCAAAAGAAAATACTTTTTTATTTAATTCAGTAGAAATTTGTGTGGTAAAGATAGGAGCAATGGAAAGTTAAAAGATACTCTAAAAGAGCCTATAAATATAACTTACCAACTTACTTATTATAATTATAATGCTTCTAAAATGTTTTTTGAATAGATAAATAGTGTGAAAAAATAGAGTACCAATTATTGCTCAATAAGAATTTTTTCTCCTGCAAATTCTACGGTATCTCCAATTCTTAGTTTGCAACGTTTGCGGAATTCTATTTTGTTATTAACCAATACTTTTCCTTCTTCCACGCAATGTTTGGCTTCGCCTCCGGTATCAACCAAACCTAATAATTTCATAAGTTTGATAAGTTCAATGTATTCTTGTCCTTGTAATTGATACTTCATAATAAAAATGGATATTAATAATTTACAATTTAATGCTTTTGGGAACAAAATGCGAAGCATCGCCTCCATTGCTTATAATATCTCTAATTATTGATGATGAAAGCGAAGTATGTTCGGGCAACGATAGTAAAAAAACGGTTTCAATTTCAGAATATAATTGTTTATTTATTTGCCCAACACTTCTTTCAAATTCAAAATCGGCTGAAGTACGCAAACCTCTTAAAATATATTGAGCACCAACGCTTTTGCAAAAATCAATGGTTAAACCACTATATTCAGAAACCTCAATGCTCGGATAATCTTTAAAAACAGTTTTTAACCATGCGATTCTTTTTTCGATAGGAAAGAAGTTTTTTTTGTCGGCATTTTTACCAATGGCAACAATTATTTTATCGAACATAGGTACAGCCCTTTTGATAATAGATTCGTGCCCAATAGTTATTGGGTCAAACGAACCCGGGAAAACTGCTATTTTCATTGCCTGAAATTGGTTATTAAGTTATTGAGTTATTAGGTAAATTGTTTACTGCTCAGTATCTATGGGTGTTTTGCTTTTTTCTGGTGCTTCGTTAAAAATATAAATCAGTCGGAAAGTCAACATACTGTTATATTGAGTTCTTTCCCATATTTGGTTTATTGAATTAGTATAAATTCGGGTTCTAATGGGCAAAACAGAATAAGCATAACGAAAATTAAACTTTAATTTCTGCCATATTTTTATACGAATATCAGCCAAAACATTAAGATCATCACGCTTATAAGGACCAGCTAATGTGGTTGTTTCAACTTTTTTACCATGTTCAGTTTCTTCAATACCAACAGTTCTGCCCCACGAAAAGCCCAAACCAAAAGTTAATCCTCCTTTATCTTCATAATGAAGCATAACAGGCACATCTAAATAATTCAAACGAATGTTGTAATAGGGTGTAGGCAAGGTGTCTATCTCAATAGACTCCTTTCTATAAGAACCTTTTTGGTTAAAAATAGTTTCAACACTTAGCGACCAATGCTTGCTAAATGGCAAAATTCCTCCTACTCCAACATTTAAGCCATATTTATGAAATCCAAATATTTCGTCACCATCAATTTGAGTAGCATTCATTCCGAAAATAAGTTCTCCTTTAACTCTTTGAGCTTCTGTTGTTTGAATAAACAAAACAAACGTAAAAAGAGCAACAACAAGGTGTTTTAAAAATTGATTCATAATACTTATTATACTTTACAAAAATAGTAAATAGTAACGGTAAAAGTTTAATTTTATTTCTTTAACGACAATTGTATTCTTTTGCGTTCTTTATCCACTTCCAATACTTTTACCTCTACTTTTTGGTTGAGTTTAACTATTTCGTTAGGGTCGCGGATAAAGCGGTCTGCCATTTGGCTAACGTGAATCAAGCCATCCTGATGAACACCAATATCCACAAAAGCACCAAATGCTGTAATATTGGTAACAATTCCTGGCAACGTCATTCCTTCCACTAAATCATTCATTGAGTTTACATTTCTGTCGAACTCAAAATAATCAAATTTGGTACGAGGATCTCTGCCTGGTTTTTCCAATTCCTTCATAATATCGGTAATAGTTGGTAAACCAAAATCGCCACTTACAAAAGCAGATGGAACTATTTTATCGGGTAGTTCTTTATTTTCAATCAAATCCTTAATATCAGCTTTAAGTGAAGTTGCCATTTTTTTTACAATATCATAGCTTTCGGGATGAACCGCACTATTATCGAGAGGATTTTTGGCATCGCGAATTCGTAAAAACCCTGCAGCTTGTTCATACGCTTTATCGCCAAAGCGAGGTACTTTTTTCAATGCTGCTCTTGAAGCAAAGGGACCGTTTTCTTCGCGATATTCTACAATATTTTTTGCCAACGTACTTCCAACTCCCGAAACGTGAGTAAGTAATTGCTTGCTGGCAGTATTTACCTCAACACCTACGTTGTTTACACAACTTACCACCACGTCTTCCAAGCTTTTTTGTAAAGCAGTTTGATTTACATCATGCTGGTATTGCCCAACACCAATGGCTTTAGGGTCAATTTTTACTAATTCAGCCAATGGGTCGGTTAATCGCCTACCTATTGAAACCGCACCTCTTACAGTAATATCATAATCAGGAAATTCTTCGCGAGCTACTGCCGAAGCCGAATACACAGAAGCACCGCTTTCGTTGACCATAATAGCAACAATTTCTTTCGAGAAAGGAATTTTACGCACTATATTTTCGGTTTCTCTGCCTGCCGTACCGTTTCCTATGGCAATGGCTTCAATTTTATAAGCACTCACAAGGCTTTGAATTTTATTAATCGCTAATTTTACATCACTTTTGGGTGGATGTGGGTAAATGGTTTCGTTGTGCAGTAGTTTCCCTTGTTTATCAAGACAAACTACCTTGCAACCTGTTCTAAACCCTGGGTCAATAGCCAATACATTTTTTTGTCCCAACGGAGAAGCCATCAACAACTGACGAAGATTTTCGGCAAATACACGAATGGCTTCTGCATCGGCTTTTTCCTTTGCAATATTGCGCAATTCGGTTTCCATAGAAGCACTTAACAAACGCTTATAACTATCTTTTACAGCAATTTGAACCTGTTCAGCACAATCGTTGTCAGCTTTTACAAAAATTTTGTCTAAAATTTCCAAGGCTTTTTCTTCTTCAGGAGCAATATTAATTTTTAAAAAGCCTTCGTTTTCGCCTCTAATCATGGCTAATACGCGATGCGAAGGTGCTTTCATTAGGTTTTCTTCCCATTCAAAATAATTTTCATACTTATTTCCTTCCGTTTCTTTACCTTTGGCAACTTTAGAAGTTATAACGGCTTCTCTTACAAACAAATTACGAATACGTTCGCGAGCATTCTTGCTTTCGTTTACCCATTCGGCAATAATATCTCTGGCTCCTGCAAGTGCTTCTTCTATTGAATTTACACCTTTTTCGGTATCAATAAACTTACTGGCACGTTCCTCTAAGTCAATCATGTTTTGAACCATGATAATTT
>CAYTJB010000051.1:0-3711 GCA_964437995.1 uncultured Bacteroides sp.
TACAAACTTATTAAAGGTACAGCAGCTATTAATATTTTTATTGGGATTCTATCAATTTACCTTATATGGAAATTAGTTAGAGCACTTGAAATGTCGCTACTTGCCGAAATTTTAGGGCAATTTATTAGCGTTGGAGTTATTGCTTTGATTGTAGTTTTTCAGCCCGAAATTCGGAGATTCTTACTGTTATTAGGAACACCTGGTTTTATCAGTAAAAAATCTAAACGGTTTTTGTTTTGGCGAATAGATGTGTCAAACGAAAATAATCTAAGTATTGACCCTATTATACAAGCCTGCCAAAAAATGTCATACTCCAAAACAGGAGCTTTAATGGTAATAGCCAATAAAAACGAGCTACCAACTTTTGTAAATACTGGTGAAATTATTGAAGCCAATGTATCAAAGCAATTATTGGAAAACATATTTTTCAAAAACAGTCCTTTGCATGATGGTGCTGTTATTATTGTGAACAATCGCATAAGAGCAGCCCGATGTATATTGCCTGTTTCTGGAAACCGAAATATATCGCATGATTTAGGACTTCGACACCGCTCAGCTATGGGTATTACAGAGCAATCAGATGCCATTGCTATTGTAGTTTCGGAACAAACCGGTAAAATATCCTATTGCAAAAAAGGCGAACTTTTTATGGATATTCAGCCTTCGCAGCTCAAAGATTTTTTAGAAGAAGAGTATAATGTTAATGGGTAAAAGAAATTTAATGTACATCCAAACCATATTGCATATATACCAAATGGTTCAGCGTTTTTAAGATTTCTTCCATGTATTCATTCACAGCTTTTACGCTACCTGGCAAGGTGTAAACCAACGAACTACCCATTAATCCTGCAACTCCACGGCTTAACAAAGCATTGGGCTTTTCTTGTCCGTATTTGCAACGTATCATTTCCATAATGCCTGGTATTTCTTTATCAATCAGCGGTTTTACCGTTTCGGGTGTAATATCGCGGGAGCTAATGCCTGTGCCACCCGTTGTAAAGATAAAATCCACCTGCTCTTCGCCTGCCTGTTGCAGATGAAAAGTAAGCAAACCAGCATCATCAGGAATAATAACATGATTAATGGCAATAACGATGCCCATTTCCAAAGCATATTTTTCTAATAATTCCTTAATACGAATACCGCTGCGGTCTTCGTACTCGCCTGCACTGGATCTGTCGCTAAGTGTTATTACTAAGGCTTTGTATATTTTGGGATAATATTCAAGTATGTCGCCTGCTTTTAAGCTTCCACCCTTAAGAACTCTTGCAAAAATGCCTTCTTTGGGCATCACACAATTGCCAACTTCACGATAAATAGCACATCCATCACCATGACAATGCTTGCCGATTTGTGTAACTTCCAAAGTAATATCATCGTTTTTTAGTATATCCAAAGGGTGCATATTGTATAGCAAAACGCCTTCGGTAGTAATGTTTTCGGCAAACTCGCCAAAGCCAATCTTACGATTTGCTTTTTCTTCAAATTTTGCAATGCTTTCGTGTCCCAACAAACTTACCTGACGATGCCATTTTCCAGCATGTGCATCATTGGTAACACCAGTAGAGGTAAGTTCGATAGAATCAACAGCTTTTTTAATAGTTCCTTTTTGTTCAGATATATTAACTGAGAGTATTTTAAGTTTGCTCATATTTTAAGTTTGTAAAAGGCAAAATTAAGAAAACTTTAGCTGTAAAGCATAATAAAAAAGCCAAACTTCCAAAGTTTTTGCACATTGGGAGTTTGGCTATAAATTATTGATTAATATATTTTTATGGTTTTAAATATTCTAATATCCAAAAATTTCTTTCAATGTTAAATATTTTACTTCACCGTATTTTTGAAGTGCTTTAATATTGATTTCCTTTTGTTTACCAACAATTAATGTGATATAGTTTTTTCCTTTAATATATTTTTGTTGAAAACTTTTCAGATCGGCTAATGTCATTTTTGGAACTTCATTAAAAACATCTTTCCTAACATCATAATTAATTCCTAATTTCTGGTAATAATCATAAGTGAAAAGAATATTTGTTTTTGTAATTCTTTCGGAACGAATTTGATTAATAATAGATGTTTTCGCAATATCAAAACTTGTAGAAGATTCCGGCATATTATTTAGCAAGCCCATCATGCCTTTCATAGCATCAAAAAGCTTATCGTTTTGTGTTCCGATAAAAGTGTAAATATAAAACGATTTATCTTTCTTATTTGGTTCAATATATCCGCCCCATGCAGAATAAGCTAAGCCTTTTGCTTCTCTTAATTCTTGAAAAACAACCGACCCCATGCTACCACCAAAGTATTCATTAAAAATATTTACTTTTGGCAATAATGTTTTATCAAACAATCCCGATTTTGAAACCATATATAATTCTACTTGTTTCATATCGTAATCGGCAATATAAACCTGATTTTTAACAGTTTCTTTTTCTGCAAATTTTGTTTCGCTTGGCAATTCATTCAATACTTTTGGAATATTATGATATTTTTCGATTACAGAAGAAACTTCTTGTTGACTCATTGGTCCATAATAAAAAACCTTGTGTTTATAACTTTCCAACCTTTTTATTAAAGCAATAAGTTCATCTGCTTTTACAGCATTCAACTCAATTTCGGAAAGCAAATTGGTTGAAGGAGAAAGCTTCCCATATTTAGCATAATCAATCATTTTGCCTAAGATATTGTTTTTGTTTAATTTTGCATCACTGCGTTCTTTTTTAATATCTGAAACCATATTTTTAAGTGCATCTAAATTTGGTTGAGCATTACTTAAAAGATGTTCAAAAAGTTCTGCTCCTTTATTTATGTTTTCCGAAAGTCCTGATAAATAAACATAAACTTTGTCGGCACCTGCATAAACGCCATATTCGCAGCCAATTTTAAAGAACTCTTGGTTTATTTGATTTGGCGTATATTTTGAAGTCCCAAGATATTTAAGGTAATTAATAGCCATAGCAAGTTTTTTGTTATGGTTTTTACCCATATCAAATACATAATACAAATAGAAAAGATTATTTTCGAGATTTTTGTTATATAAAACTTCAATATTGCTCTTTGCATTAAATTTTATTACATCTTTTGAAAAATCAAGAAAAACGGGTTCAATAGCTAATGGTTTTTGGTTTTCAATTTTCTTAAACAAATCTGATTTTGAATCACGATTAATGACTAAAGATGTAATATGTGGTTTCGTAATTTTATCTACAATTGGGTCAACACCGGTTTTTTTATAAGCTATAACATAATTATTATTGTAATATTTATTTGCAAAATCAATAATATCTTGCTTTGTTATTTTTGATAATTCTTCAATTTTACGAACAGTAACATCCCATGGGGTTTCGTTTATAAATGACTCAACAAAAGCATAAGACCTATTCATGTTATTTTCCAATGCTCTTATTTGATTTAATTTCATTTTGTTAATAATTGCAGTAATAATCCAATCAGGGAAATCACCTTTTTTTATTAATTCTATTTGTGATAAAAGAAGGTCTTTCACTTGATCGAGTGTTTGCCCCTGTTTAGGTCTTCCATTAAAATAATGAGCACAATAATCTTTCATTCTATTTGAATATGAAGAAGCTTTGAGAACTTTCTGTTGTTGGATTAAATTCAAATCAATTAAACCTGCTTTACCATTTGATAAAATTCTATCAGTAATTAATAGCAAGTCGGCTTCTTTTGAACTAATACCAGGTAAACGAT
>CAYTJB010000051.1:3721-9598 GCA_964437995.1 uncultured Bacteroides sp.
CGTCAGGTCCTAGTACATCAATTGAAAGAGGAGTTTTAATTTCGTCTTCAACAGGAGGATTATAAGGCTTTAATTCCTTGGCTTTGAATGAAGCAAAATATTTATCTATTAACTGAATTACAACATCTGGATCAAAATCACCTGCCATAGATATTGCCATATTATTAGGAACATAACGTTCTTCAAAATACTTTTTAATAGATATTATTGACGGATTTTTTAAATGATTTGTTTCTCCAACAATAGAACGTCCGTATTCATGTTTTTGAAACAAAGCTCTATCAAGTTTTTCGTAAAGTTTAGATTCATCGTCATCATCATACATGTTTTTTTCCTCATATACGGTTTCGAGTTCGGTATGGAACAAACGAAATATAGGCTTTCTAAATCTTTCGGCAGTAATTTCTAAATAATTTTCTAATTGATTTGATGGAATTTCATTTATATATACAGTAGCATCGTTTGAAGTAAAAGCATTGGTACCAGTTGCTCCTATTACAGACATTAATTTGTCATATTCACTTGGGATAGCATATTTTGAAGCAAGTGTTGAAATACTGTCAATTTGATAGTAAATTTTTGTTCGCTTAGCAGTATCTTTTTCTGCTCTGTAAATTTCAAATAATTTTTCAATTTCATTTAAAAGTGGTTCTTCTTTTGCAAAATCCGAAGTGCCAAATTTGTCGGTTCCTTTAAACAAAAGATGTTCGAGATAATGCGAGAGTCCTGTATTATCGGCAGGGTCATTTTTGCCACCTGTTCTAACGGCAACATTACACTGAATTTTTGGAGCATCTTTATATACAGAAAGATAAACCATAAGTCCATTATCAAGCTTATAAATTCTTACTTTATAAGGATCATTAGGAACAGTAGTGTAGTTATACGTTTTTTGTGCAAACGTAAAAGTACTCGACAAGAATACTAAAATAATAACAATTTTTGATACTAATTTTTTCATGTGTTTAAATTTTTTTATTGATTTATAATAGTATAAGCAAACCGCTAAGCGGTTAAAAACTTAAGATTTTATAATTGATAATTCTACTAATAACCGCTAAGCGGTTATCTCCAATAATTTAATTTGACAATGTTTAAATAATTTACCAAAGGTAAAAAGTTTATTTGTAAACAAACTTTTATTTTACGATATTTTAACATAATTTTAAAAGTTTCAAAAATATATTTTGTATCTCAACAAATTGTATCTTTGCCGTTTTTATAAATTTAAACAAATATTTGATGAACGAATTAAGTTACTGCTTAGGAGCCAGTGTAGCTTTTAGCATTAAAGGACAAGGGATTAGCATAGAAAATCATAGTGATTTTATGCAAGCAATGGACGCTGTTTTAACAGAAAAACCATTGGCAATACCTGAAGAAAAAATTGGAGAAATCCTCAATGCTTATTTTTCTGAATTACAAGAACAAAGCTTTGCTGAGGTAAAAAATGCAGGTAAATTATTTTTAGAAGAAAATGCAAAAAGAGAAGGCGTTATTACCTTGCCAAGCGGTTTGCAATATGAAATAATTACCGAAGGAAAAGGTGAAAAACCAAGCTTAACCGATGTAGTTACAACGCATTATCATGGTACTTTATTGGATGGAAATATTTTTGACAGCTCTGTGCATAGAGGTCAGCCTGCAAGTTTTCCTGTAAATGGCGTTATTAAAGGTTGGACAGAAGCATTGCAACTAATGACAGTAGGTTCAAAATGGAAATTATATGTTCCTTATCATTTAGCTTACGGCGAACAAGGTGCAGGACAAGCCATAGGACCTTACACTACACTTATTTTTGAAGTAGAATTATTGGAGATTCAGAAATAATTTTAGTCGGAAGGTAGAAGACAGAAGTCGGAAGTAGCGAGATACATTATAATAAGTAAAGTGTTTTTTGTTTAATGATTTCTTTCTTCTTTCTTCCGACTTTCCAAAATAAACATAGTTTTTGTAAAATCTTTTTTCGTTTTTATGGTGTTTGGGGCATTGTACAGAAAATAAGGAAAAAATAGTAAGACAGAAATATTTTGATAATCAGATTGAACTCATAATAAAAAGAAATAATGATTCAAAATAATTCAATGGTATTATTTATTGATTTTGTGGGCTGTACAAGACTCGAACTTGTGACTTCCACCCTGTCAAGGTGGCACTCTAAACCAACTGAGTTAACAACCCTATTGTTACTGCAAAAGTACTAAATTTGGTAATAAAAAGCATTGAACTGAATGTGTTGTGAAAAATAATCTTCAAAATACTTTTTGAAACTCTAAGTACTCAAGGCACTCCAAGTACTCCAAGTACTATTTATCCCTGCACATTTACCAAGCTTTTAAAATCACTACCACTTGGATTTTGAAAAAGTTGAAGTTCAAATTCGGGTACTACTGCTAAAATATGATCAAAAATATTTGCCATTAAATCTTCGTATCTCCCCCATTCTAAAATAGTGCTAAAAGCATATATTTCAATAGGCAAACCTCTTTCGGTAGGTTGCAATTGACGAACAATTAAAGAATCGTCTTTAGATAAATGCGGATTGCTTTGCAAATAAGCTTGCAAATAAGCTCTGAAAACGCCTAAATTGGTTTGCTTTTTGCCATTTACTATTTCGTTATTTGCAATATTATTTGCAGCATTAAATGCTTCGAGTGTGTCTTGCGTTTCTTTTATGTATTGGCTTATCAATTGTATATTATTGAATTTTTCTAACATTTCAGGCGTGCAAAATTTAACACTATTCATATTTAAAATGATAGAACGCTTTATTCGCCTAACACCCGATTCTTCCATGCCTCTCCAGTTTTGAAATGCATCCGAAATTAAGGAATAAGTAGGAATGGTTGTAATTGTTTTATCAAAGTTTTCAACTTTTACAGTAGTAAGATTAATATCCATAACGGTTCCATCGGCACCAAACTTATTAATGGTAATCCAATCGCCGGGGCGAAGCATATCGTTGCTCGATAGCTGAATACTTGCTACAAAGCCTAACAAAGTATCTTTAAAAATCAACATTAAAACCGCCGAAAGAGCTCCTAAGCCAGTTAATAAATAAATAGGTGATTTATTGATAAGTATAGAAATAATAATAATTCCGCTGATTAAATAAACGATGATTTTAAAAATCTGAACATAACCTTTGATAGGTTTAAATTTTGATATTTCATAATTTTGATAAATATCAATTAATGCAGCAAAAAAAGCATCCATTACCATAATGATAATGAGCACAATGTAAATTTCGAGTGCAGCTTGCAAAATCACAGTCCAAGTATGATAATCTTTTAGCATATTTGGCATCAATGAATGGATTATAATGGCAGGAGCTATGTATGCTAAACGATGAAATACACGTTTTCCAACCATTATATCATCCCAAGTATTTTCTGTTCTTTTTGCAATTTCGCGAAGAATTTTAACGATAATTTTTCGTGTAATAAAAAATACCAATATGCTTAACAATAAAAGTGCAAAAACAATAATAACCCCTTTTAGAAGCAAAGCCGAACTTTCGCCTAAGCCAATGTTTATCAACCAATCATGAATGATTTTACCAATAGTGTCTTGTGTGTTTTGAAAATTTTCTTTATTCATTTTTTTCTGTATTAAAGTTCTTGTAAAAACATTGGATCCCATGGTGGCAATACCACTGGTTTTTGTTCTAATATTTTTAATATTTCCTGAGAAACATATTTTTTGTTTGCCACTAAACGAAACATATATTCATCAAACCATTTGTCGGTCATAATCAAATGCCCTTCAAATCCAGAACCACTACCCCAACTATTTTCTAATAGCCATTTAACAGGTTTTTCGTTTACTAAATCTACTGCTACTAAAGTCATCCCATGCGAAGAACCACTTTCAAAAGTCTGAATTCGTTGTACTTTGTTCATGCCAAATTTTACACCAAATAAGCTTTGAAAATCATAATTATTAACATCTAATAATCCTTTCTCGCTATTAAGTTGTTTACCTACATCACAAGAAAAATAAAGTGCATTGGTATCAAGTATTGAGGCAATGGCAATTTTTTTAATCTCATCTATCGGTAAATTAATATATTTCCAATTATTACCATCATAAGTATGTCTGTCGTTTTCAATCTCGTATAGCTTATAAAACGGACGTGTAGGGTCATTCATAAACATTAAGTAAGCACTTAAATCTACACCTACAAATTCTTTGTAAAAAGAAATTGGCGTATATTTTTTGAGTTCACTTATTTTTCCATCAGCACTTTTATAGCGCCAGTTGAATTCGGCAGGTGGTTCTCCAAGACTGTAAACCAAGATTTTATATATTTCTGTAAGTGCTTCTTTTTTCTTTGCGTCTAATAGTTCCGCCTTTTGACCTTTGCTTGCCATTTCTCTAAGTTGCAATGCACTTTCGCGAAGTTTGTATCCTAATAACGAAGACATCACTTTTGTATTATCTGCGTTTTTTGTTTCGGGCATTATATCTGATGGAACTAACCCATATTTTTGTGTAATATTAACCACACCTGTCCACTGTCCACCATCTCCAATAGGGTTTTTGAGTAACCATTCTACTTTTTTGTCATCCAATGGTTTATCTTTTGTTTCAATAATTTCTTGTAAAAATAAATTTGATTTTTCCAATTGATCCCAAAAGAAAGAATAGTTTTGAGAAAACTGAAACTGAGATAAATTGTATTTGCTGATAACTTTAGCTCTTATAACGTTTAAACCCGTGAATAGCCAGCATCTTCCTGATGATTTTTGATCGGAAATGCCTTTTGAGCTGATTCTGTTAGAAAAATAAGTATCGTTAGTTGCAAGGTTTTGTCTGTTTATGGCAAGTTTTTTAATTTCATTACCAGAAATAGCATTTCCTTTTGCTTTATCATTGGCATCATTTTTATATGATTTTACGATTTCTTTTAGTACTTCAGGCGAAATACCTCCTTTGTTGTTTTGAGCATTTACATTGAAATAAATTGCTGAAATTAAAAGAATAATAAATAGTTTTTTCATTGATGTATGTATTATTAATTATTTAGCAAACCTAAGCATATTTTCTGGAAAAATGAAGTTTTTGGCAAAAAAAAACCCCAACAATATGTCGAGGCTTTTTCAAATTATGAAAAACAAAAACTACATTCTTTTTTCTTTAATTCTGGCTTTTTTACCTCTTAAGCCTCTTAGGTAGAAAATACGTGCTCTTCTAACAACACCATGTTTATTAACTTCAATAGCGTCGATAAATGGTGAAGCTATTGGGAAAATTCTTTCTACGCCTGTACTTCCTGATATTTTTCTAACTGTAAAGGTTTCTGTAGAACCACTTCCGCTTCTTTGGAGAACAACTCCTTGAAACTGCTGGATACGTTCTTTATTACCTTCTTTGATTTTATATGAAACTGTAATAGTATCTCCGGCTTTAAACTTAGGAAATTCTTTTCTTTCCTCAAGGCTTTCAACATATTGCATTAATTCTGGTTTGCTCATGATTGCTATTTTTTATTGTTTTTTAGGGAGTGCAAAATTAGTAAAATATTTAATTAATTTGCACTATTACTCAAAATATTTTTTATAAAAGCCACCATCTTAAATATGGTGGCTTTGGGTTAAAACAGTTTTTCTACTTTTTAACTAAATCAACTACTGCTTTAAAAGCATCTGGATGATTCATTGCTAAGTCGGCAAGAACTTTTCTGTTTAAACTGATATTTTTTTTGTGAATAGCACCCATAAATACTGAATAAGATAATCCATAAGGTCTTACACCTGCATTAATACGGGTAATCCATAAGTTTCTAAAGTTACGTTTTTTAACTCTTCTGTCTCTGTATGCGTATTGCAACCCTTTTTCTAAAGTATACTTCGCAACGGTGAATACATTTTTTCT
>CAYTJB010000051.1:9608-14352 GCA_964437995.1 uncultured Bacteroides sp.
TTTTGTTTTTTTTTGTTTAAGCGGTACTGTTTTTCAGGACTCTTTTGTGCTACAAACAAGGTTAATACTAATTGTTTTTAATTACTTTGAAAGCATTTCTTTTACTCTTTTCTCATCTGCTGTATCTACCATAGTACTGTAAGTTAAATTACGTTTACGTTTAATAGATTTTTTAGTCAAGATGTGACTTTTGTAAGCATGCTTTCTTTTAACTTTCCCAGTTCCTGTAAGAGTAAATCTTTTTTTAGCACTGGATTTGCTTTTCATTTTTGGCATTACTTGATATATTTAGATTAATTAATGTTTTAAATTTTATTTTTTAGGTGCGATAATCATCATCATTCTTTTTCCTTCCAATTTTGGCATCATTTCCGGTTTGCCAACTTCCAACAAGGCTTCGGCAAACTTTAATAACATTGATTCCCCTTGTTCTTTATAAATGATTGTACGACCTTTAAAAAATACATCTACTTTTACCTTTGCACCATCGAGTAAAAACTTTTTTGCATGATTTAACTTAAATAAAAAATCATGGTCATCGGTTTGTGGTCCAAGTCTTATTTCTTTTACAACAATTTTAGCCGATTTGGCTTTAATTTCTTTTTGTTTTCTTTTTTGTTCGTAAAGAAATTTCTTGTAATCAATTATTTTACAGACTGGTGGATTAGCTGTTGGAGATATTTCTACCAAATCAAGCTCAAGATCGTAAGCCATTTTTATGGCATCTTTGAAATTGTAAATACCAGGCTCAATGTTTTCACCAACAACACGCAAAACGGGCGATGTAATTTTATTATTAATTTTGTGTTGGTCTTCGTTCCTCTTATCTGCAGGTCTTGGTCCTCTGTTTCTGCTGTAAAATGGTGTAGCTATAGCTGTGTTCCTCCTAAATTAGTTAATATTATTTTCTTTAATTTATTATGCTTCAATTAAATTTGAAATTTCATCATTGATGATTTTTGCAAAAGATTCTATTGTAAAACTACCTAAATCGCCTTCGCCTTGTTTTCTAACTGACACAGAATTTTCATTTTCTTCTTTTTCTCCAACGATTAACATGTATGGAATTCGTTGAAGCTCAGCGTCTCTAATCTTTTTTCCTGTCTTTTCGTTCCTCTCATCAATGAGCCCGCGAAGTTCGTAATTTTTTAGCAAATTTAAAACTTTTTTTGCATATTCTGTATATTTTTCGCTAATAGGCAGTATTATAAACTGTTCCGGCGTTAACCAAAGTGGAAATTTACCAGCAGTATGTTCTATTAATACAGCTACAAATCGTTCCATAGAACCAAATGGAGCTCTGTGAATCATAACAGGGCGATGTTTTTGATTATCGCTTCCAATATATTCTAATTCAAAACGTTCGGGTAAATTATAATCAACTTGAATGGTGCCTAATTGCCATTTTCTGCCAATAGCATCTTTTACCATAAAATCAAGTTTTGGACCGTAAAATGCTGCTTCACCGTATTCTACAGTAGTATTTAAGCCTTTTTCTTGAGTTGCTTCAACAATTGCACGTTCTGCTTTTTCCCAATTTTCGTCGCTACCAATATATTTTTCGGTATTATTTTTGTCTCTTAATGAAATTTGAGCAGTAAAATTTTTAAAATCTAAGGTCTTAAAAATATATAAAACAATGTCAATTACATTGATAAACTCTTCTTTTAGTTGGTCGGGGCGACAAAAAATATGTGCATCGTCTTGTGTAAACCCTCTAACTCTTGTAAGTCCGTGTAATTCGCCACTTTGCTCATAACGATAAACAGTTCCAAATTCTGCTATACGAACTGGTAAATCTTTATACGAACGTGGTTTAAAGTTATAAATTTCGCAGTGGTGAGGGCAATTCATAGGTTTTAAGAAAAATTGCTCGCCTTCAACTGGTGTTGAAATTGGTTGAAATGAATCTTGTCCATATTTTTGAAAATGCCCAGAAGTTTTGTATAATTCAACATTGCCAATATGTGGACAAATTACCTGTTCGTAGCCTGCATTTTTTTGTATCTTCTTCAAAAAGTTTTCTAATCTTTCGCGTAAAGCAGCACCTTTAGGCAACCAAATTGGTAAACCCATACCTACTTTTGCTGAAAAAGTAAAAAGTTCTAACTCTTTGCCTAATTTGCGGTGGTCGCGTTTTTTGGCTTCTTCCAATAACTCAAGATATTCAGTTAGTTCTTTTTGTTTTGGAAATGTAATACCGTAAATACGGGTTAATTGTTTACGCTTTTCGTCGCCACGCCAGTAAGCACCTGCAGTATTTAACAGTTTTATTGCTTTTATAAAACTTGTATCGGGAATATGTGGACCCCTGCATAAATCTGTAAATTTACCTGTTTGATATAAGGTTATTGTGCCATCTTCTAAAGCATCAATTAACTCAAGCTTATATTCGTCTCCTTTTTTTCTAAAATAGTCAAGTCGTTCAGATTTTGTAATATCTTTACGTGTAAATACTTGTTTTTGACTAGCTAATTCAAGCATTTTGTCTTCTATTTTTTTGAAATCATCAGAAGAAATGCTGTAATCCATAAAATCAATATCGTAATAGAAGCCGTTTTCAATATCAGGACCTATTCCAAATTTAACGCCGGGATACAATAATTCAATGGCTTCAGCCATTAAATGGGCTGATGAATGCCACATTGCTGCTTTTCCTTCTGTATCATTCCATGTATATAAACGCAAATGAGCATCATCATTAATTGGGCGAGTTGCATCCCAAATTTCTTCATTAACTTTGGCTGCTAATACATTACGGGCAAGCCCTTCGCTTATGCTTTTGGCTATTTCGAGTGCAGTAGTTCCTTTGCTATATTGCTTTACAGTATTGTCGGGTAACGTAATATTAATCATGGTTTTCAAACTAAAATAGTTATTGTGTTCAAAAAAGAGTGCAAAATTAATCATTTATCTCATTTCTACAACGATAAATCGAAATTATTTAATTTATAATTTTGCTACGTAATAATGTTGGGCTTTATAATAACTAAAAATTCAGAAGTGTTGCTCTGAAGTACTTATAAGTATTTATAAGTATTTTAGGCACTTTAAGTACTCAAAATTAGAAAATCTTGATATCTATTTATTAATATTAATGTAACTTTGTATTTTAAAAATTGTTTAGAAAAATGCTCGAAATTTTTGCAGTAAAATTAGTTGAGGAAGAAACTTTTAGTAAGATTAAAAACTTATTAATCAACAAATTACCATTTAATATTGCAACCAAATATAGTGATTACAAACACTCTGATAGTTTGCAAAGATCTTTATTAGGAGAGTTGTTGATGCGAAAAATTTTATCTCAAAAATTAAATCTTAACGAAAAAGATATTGTTTTTCAAAAAGGAGATAATGGAAAACCTTATTTATTAAACCAGCAGTTTTATTTTAATATTTCCCACTCAGGCAAGTGGGTTGTAGGGGCTTTTTCAGACAAAGAAGTTGGAATTGATGTAGAATTAATTAGAGAACCTAATTATGAAGTTGCAAAACGATTTTATTCAAATACAGAGTTAGAAAAATTAAATAGCATTGTAGATAAAGATTTAAAGAAAGATTATTTCTTTGACTTATGGACATTAAAGGAAAGCTATTTAAAAGCCATTGGAACAGGTTTAACAAAGTCGTTAAGTAGTTTTACTATTAGTACTTCAAACGCATATATAAAGTTGTTTGATGACTCGCCTATAGATAATGTTTATTTTAAGCAATATCAATTTGATAAAGATTATAAATTAGCCGTTTGTAGTTTTGTGAATTTGTTTTGTGAAGAGATTACAGTAGTTGAAATTGAAGATTTGTAATCTTTTTTTGAAACTGGTTATTAAAAAATAAAAGAGGCTGTCCCATTTTTGAGACAGCCTCTTTTAAGATAATTAAGTTTTAAATTACTTTGAAATTTGAATTTTCTTCATCATAATTCCCTTAACAGTTTCAATACGTAAGAAATAAATACCATTGCTTAATTCAGAAGTGTTTAACACCGCTTCTTTGTTATTGATAGCAGATTCTAACATTACTTGACCACTAATAGTAACAATAGCAATCTTATTGATAGTAGCATTCATTTTTACATTAACTACATCATTAGCTGGTATTGGATAAATACTTAACGAATTTTCGTTTACTTCATTAATTCCAACAGCAACAGTAAAGTTGATAGTATAAGTTAAATGAGTAGTTCCATTTTGAGCAGTAGTATAAACTGTGGTTGCTCCAGGTAGAGATGCAGCAGGAGTAATTAAGCTTGTTGCACTTGCACTTGCAGTTATTGCAGTAACTGTAGGAACAATTGTTGTTCCAGTAGGTAATTCAATATTGTAAGTATAAATTGTTGGAGAGAATCCTGGAACAGTAGTTCCGTCAACTGCTAAATCAGATAAGGAAGCAATGGAAGAAGGAGCGTTAACTGTAAAATTGACAGTATAGGTTTTTGTAGTAGTTCCATTTTCGGCGGTAACAACAACAGTAGTAGATCCAGGTAATGAAGTTGCAGGATTAATAACTTTATTTGCATTTGCATCAGTAGTAGTTGCAGTTACAATTGGAACAACAGTCGTTCCATAGGGTAATGCAACAGCATAAGTAACAGTATTAGCATTAAATCCAGTTACTGTAACTCCATTAACTTTTAAATCGGATAATGTTGCAACATTATTTAACGCAACAGTAAAGTTGATAGTATAAGTTAAATGAGTAGTTCCATCTTGAGCTGTAGTATAAACAGTAGTAGCACCAGGTA
>CAYTJB010000052.1:0-5663 GCA_964437995.1 uncultured Bacteroides sp.
AGGCTTGCCCGCTATTGTTTACATTGGAATTTTTGAAATGAGTGTAACTTTTGTTTTTTGGCTATTGGCATTAAAATACACAGCAAGTGCTGATAAAGTAAGTCAATTAATATTTTTATCTCCTTTTTTATCATTACTATTTATCCATTTTATTATTGGCGAAAATATTGCTATTTCAACACTTATAGGTTTGATTTTTATTACGTTGGGAATTGTTATTCAACAAAGTTCTCTTTTATTATTTAAACGAAAGTAAAAAACATTTATCTTTGTAAATATTTATTCAACCATGAACATCTACCAATCAATTATCGATAAAAAAGCCAACGGACAAAAGCAATTTGCTGTTTTAATTGACCCCGACAAGCCTACTGAGCAAGAAATACTTCGCATTGCCGAATTATCTCTTGCTGCAAATGTTGATTATTTTTTTGTAGGTGGTAGTTTGCTTACCAACAATCATTTGGAAAATTGTATTGAAATTTTAAAAAAACATACCAATATTCCTGTGGTTCTTTTCCCTGGTAACAACCTACAAATCAGCAAACATGCAGATGCTATTTTGTTGCTTTCGTTGATTTCGGGTAGAAATGCAGAAATGTTAATCGGGAAACATGTAATTGCAGCACCTTACTTAAAAGAAAGTGGACTGGAAATTATCCCTACCGCTTATATGTTGATTGACAGCGGAAAGCCTACCACGGTTACATACATGAGCAACACACTTCCAATTCCTGCCGATAAAGAAGATATTGCAGCCTGCACAGCCATGGCAGGCGAAATGTTGGGATTAAAGTTAATTTATATGGATGCCGGTAGCGGAGCTTTGAACCCTATTTCAGCAAAAATGATTGAGAAAGTTCGTAACTATACCGTTTCGCCTATCGTTGCAGGTGGAGGTATAAAAACACCAGAAAAAGCCATAGAAAACTGCAAAGCAGGAGCCGATATTATTGTAGTAGGCAATGCCATTGAAAAATCTGCTAATCTGATACAGGAAATTGCAGAGGCTGTAAGAAAATTTAGGTATTAGATTAATAGAATAGTTGAACTAAATCGCCCTCAAAAAGGCAGTAATTTTATGAAAACTCTACAAACAAATATTATCTTGATTTTGATGTTGGTTGGTTGTTGTAATAATAATAAAGTAATAAAAGATGAACTACCTCCTGCTGATAGTGTTTTAAGTGACGAAACTGCTTTAGTTGAAAAAGATAAACAATGGCAGATTGAACCTTTTAAACCTATTATAAATTATCCGACTATTCGGGATACATCAACTTTTATTTCAGAACTAAAAAAAAATTGCAAACTTGAGGTCGACGAAAGTCCAAAATCAAAGGAGATTGAAAAAATCAGTTTCTATAAAAAAGTAAAACTTTTTGGTTCCGACAAAGATTTCATTTTTTTAGAATATGACTGGGGCGTTGGTTGTATGGCAATATTTCCATGGAAATATCAACTTTTGTTTACAACAGATGGGAAACTTATAAAAGCTCTTTCAGGGCAACGTTTTGATTTTATTGAGATTTTCCCAAATCAAAATCCGTTTTTACTTGCAGTTATTGAAACAGCTAAAGGTAACGGAGGGCACGAAATTTATAAAATTTCAGCAGACACTTTGGAAAATGTATATGAAGGTTATTACGATTATGCGGTTCAGACTGTTGCTGGAGGAGAATCTCTTTATGCATTTGAACCTAAAGAATTAAATATCCATTTTTCTGATTTCAATAAAGATGGGGTTAATGACATAATTTTTACTGGAGTTAAGTTGATGTTAGGTAAATATACTAAAGACGGATTTTGGTATGATGTTGAAGTTGTAAAAGGGAAAGAAAATCATTTTTCAGTAAACAATCCAGCAAAGAAAATTCCAATAAAATATGTTTTTCTTTATGACAGGCAATCAGGTCATTTTAAAGCAAAAGAAAATTACACAGATAATAATTAACAACTGGCTATAACCTTACTTTGGTTATTATAGTTATATTTACGTAAAAAATTACAATGGAATTTTTTGATAAAATATTAAGTATTCTTGTAGTATATCAATCATTGATATTCACGGTTTTATTTGGGTTTTTTTATCACAAAACTAAAAATAAACCATTTAAGATTTTGGGCATTTTTATGCTGTTTTCTATGCTGTACTTTGGGTTTAGCTTATCATACTACTATGCCAATTACAATTTACTCACATACACCTATTATCTAAGTTTACCCGTTGTTCTTTCGTTTTTTCCTATTTTTTATCTTTATATCCAATCAGTTACGCATCGGAATTTTATTTTTTCCAAAAAAGATTGGGTACATTTTATTCCTGCTATTTTAATTTTAATCTTAAATAGCCCTTATTTATTTCTTTCGTATCAAGAAAAACTTTGGTTTGTATCAGGCGGTTACGGACAAATTACGGATAATGCTTTAATTATTTATTTAAGAAGCATCAACCGATTGGGTGTTTTTGGAATTATTAATCTTCAATTATTGGTTTATATAGCATTGTCGGTTTATTTTTATAAAAATTACAAACGTAAAATAGAAGATATTTTTTCTTACAAAGAAAATGTTGATTTAAAGTGGATTAAGATACTGATTATCTTTTTTTTAGTGTTGTTTGTAATGATAGATACCATACATTTTTTTAGTGTAAAAACCAATGTACCACATCGTATTTTATTCAATGCTTCGATGTTGGTATTCAATATTTTTATTTTTGCGTATGGGATGTATCAAAAAAATATTTTTGCAAAACCCGATTTGCAGGAAATTAAAAATCTTGTTTTTTTATCTGATATAAAGAAAGAAAGTGCTGTTAATGAGATTTTTAAAGAACAAGAAGATTTAACGATTGTAACTACAAGCGATGATGAAAAAACGATTTCAAAATATCAAAAATCTTCTTTAACTGATAATCAAAAGCTTCAAATTATTGAAACACTTGATAAATACATAAAAAGTAAACCGTACTATTACAGCAACTTAACAATAGATGAGGTAGCCGATGCTTTGCAAACCAACTCTAAATACCTTTCGCAAGTAATTAATGAAACCTACCAAAAGAATTTTTATACATATATCAATATATTCCGCATCAACGATTCTATGGAAATGTTGCTATCAGAGCAATTTGATAACTATTCGATGGAAGGAATTGCTACTACGGTAGGATTTAATTCAAAATCTTCGTTTTACGCTGCTTTTAAAAAATATACAGGATATACGCCTACCGAGTTTAAAAAGAAAGAAGAAGTTTCTAAAAGTTAAGGTAAAAGTCTTTTGTTAAATCCTTAAATTCATCAGTATAAGATAAATCCTGATTAAGAATGCAAAGTGAGCATGCTTTAAAATCTTTTTTTACTTTACTGAATTCCATCAACATACGATTGGGCTCTAAACCCTTTTTTGAGATTACTTCGGTTTGATAATTGCAAAAAAGCTCATTTAATTCAGCAAATTGTTTCAACAAAATACTTTCGGTTATTGGCAAAATAATACATGCTTTACCTTGTGGCGATAATAGTTTTGAAATGCCTTTCATTAATTCTTCAAACGAAAGCGTATCAGCATGTCGGGCAAGGTTTCTATGGGATTTATCGCTTTTTAAGGCATCAACAAAATAAGGCGGATTACTCACAATTAAATCGTAAGAAGTATTATAAGAAGTTGCAAAGCTTTGAAAAGAAGTGTTATACACTTTCATTTTGCTTTTCCACGCAGAAAGATTAAAATTATCTGTTGCTTGTTGAGCTGAGTTTTTGTCTATTTCAACAGCATCAATCAAAGCATTGGAGCGTTGTGCCAGCATCAATGCTATAATGCCCAAACCTGTGCCAATATCTAATATGCGGGAAGTATTGTCAATATTGCTCCAACTACCTAACAAAACAGCGTCAGTGCCTATTTTCATCGTTGAGCGGTCATCGAAGAGTTTAAATTGTTTGAATTGGAAGGGTTTTAATGTAACACTCATATTTTAAAAATGCAAAATTTACCAACTCGGCAGTTTTTGTTTAACTCTTTGAACACAATTTGTACAACAAATGGTGCACCTTACAAAATACAGATAAGGGTGTAAGCGTGAAGGATACATTTAGATTAGCGGAGATATAAAAATTAACAAAATTATTTGTTAAACCTCAATCCTATTGATAAATCAATTCGTGATAAGTTTTCGTAGCTGCTTTCTTTAAGTTTTATAGTTTCTGTTTTAACATTATCAGAGAACTCGTATTCTCTCAATACGCCAAGCAGAAAGGATAATTGAAACCCAATTGACAATTCTTTTGATAAGCCAATATCGTATCCAATATCCCAACACAATCCTAAAGTGCCTCCTTTTAAAGAAAAATCTGTTATAAGAGTAGCATCATCTTTATAACCCATATATCCAATAGCTAAAGTAAGCAAAAAACTATTTTGTTTATTTTGGTTCAAAAAACGACTACTAAAGGAAGGCCCAATAAAATTAATTGAAATATTATCACTCATTTTACCATATTGTGTTGTTCCATTAGCTTGATTAACATATATTTCTATCTCGTTTTTTGATAGATAATTATAATACTTAAATCCAAAACCAAGCTGTTCTGAAAAAAAATAAGAAATATCACCTCCATAATGATACCCAGATTTTAAATCTTCCATATATGGTTTAAAATCAGAAGGTATGTTATCAGCAAGCCTTGCTATTCTGTAGCTCCAACCTCCATTAATTGCTATTCTTAAATGTGGATATATTTCATTACCAACAATTTTATTAGAAGGAACTATTGCTTTTTGATAAAAATTATACTGATAGTACTTAACCTGATTTGACGGTAACAGCGTACTTCTGATTTCATCTTTATGTTTAAAGGTAAAGTAAATATTATCCTTTTTAATTTTTGTTATTTTACAATTTAAAGAGTCTCCTTCATTTGTGATTAACAAATCCTGTGAAAAAATGGATGTTGAAAAAACAACGAATAGTAAAAGTAGAAAAATGGTTTTCGTTTTTAAATTTTTCATAATTTTTAAATGTTTGCTTATTCGTCTCTTTGAATACTTTTAATTTGTGATTTACTCATTTTTATTTCAACTTCTTTTTTTTCTTTTAATATAGTAAAATACAAATTATCATTGTCTTCATTATTAATCACACATTCAATCTGTTCGCCAGTATTGAGAATTATTAAATCCATTAAGTCTTTTTTCTTTAGTTTAATGGATTGGTATTCTGCTTTCCCTGTTTCATTTTCTATCAATTCAAGTTTTGGACGTCCTGTAAGTATTCCCATTGTAACACTACAACGAACATAGTACTCCTTACCAAATTTAATGTTTATAGGTAATTCTTCTTTTGATTCCGTCTTTGCCCATAATGTATTAAGTCCGTCTTTTCTAATCTTAATTGTTTTTTTCCATTTACTGCTAACTCGGCATATTACTGTATCTCCCAAATGTAAATCGTAGTTTATTAATGATCCAACACCACCATATCGATATACATGTAATAAAGCATAGTCAGCATTAATTAATGTGCTATCTTCATTGGCAATAATCGGAATACTATCAAAATTTTCAACTTTATAAATTGTTGCAGTAATTCTATGACATGAGCTACCCATTATGCTTGGTGGATTATGTTTTGTTATTTTTATAACATTTCCACCAGCTTT
>CAYTJB010000052.1:5673-14312 GCA_964437995.1 uncultured Bacteroides sp.
CTATCAATTCAAGTTTTGGACGTCCTGTAAGTATTCCCATTGCAACACTACAACGAACATAATATTCCTTGCCAAATTTAATATTTATAGGTAATTCTTCTTTTGCTTCAGTTTTTGCCCATAATGTATTAAGTCCGTCTTTTCTAATTTTAATTGTTTTTTTCCATTTACCACCCCTTACTCGACATATTACAGCATCTCCTAAGTGTAAATTGTAGCTTATTAATGCACCGTAACTACTATATCGATATACATGTAATAAAGCAAAGTCAGCATTAATTAATGTACTATCTTCATTGGCAGCAATCGGAATACTATCAAATTTTTCAACTTTATAAATTGTTGCAGTAATTCTATGACATGAGCTGCCCATTGGGTTTGGTGAAGAGTGTTTTGTTATTTTTATGGCATTTCCACCAGCTTTACGAGCTTCTAACTTAGCTTTATCAATTACAACTTCCCATCCACAATTTGTTGACATTCCTGCATCGCCAATTTTTACGGTACCAATTTCTTCAGCACTTTGGGGAACAGGGTCTTGTAAACCTATCACTTTTACTTCTTCCCGATAATCTAATGGTGGATAACTTTTGCTTATTTTTGTTGAAATTTTTGGAGCACAAGAATTTAAAATTAGTAGGCATCCAATAGAAAAAATAATAATTTGTCTCATAATGTTATTGTTTGATTAAATATTCAAGATTTTATTTCACTCTTACTTTATCAATATTTTCAACTGGCAACCAATCATCCATATTGCCATAAGCGGATCTGTCAATTTTAAAATGGTCTATTTCTTTAAAGTCTTTTAGTGTTATCAAAACCAAATATCGCTTTCCTCCAAATCTTTTCATCATTCCATTGTCTAATAGCAATTTATTTGCGTTTTTTTCAATAAGTTGTAAAGATTCTTCCTTTGTTAATTGTTCTGAATTAAAAACATCGACTACAACTGCTTTAGCTTTTACCAATCCATCTCCCTTGTTTTCAATAAAATAAAGCACATCATTAACGTTAACCTTTCCATAGGGAAGCTTTCTGCCCATTGCACCTCTGATTATCATGGTTTTTAATCCCTTTCTCAGGTTGTCAAGCTCTTTGGCTTTATAATCAAGATATACTACATTATCCATCTTATCTGTTTTTTTATAGTAGTTATTTTTGAAATATGAAAATGTATAAAAAGCAATAATTTGCGACTCCGAAGGGATTCGAACCCCCAACCGTCAGAACCGGAATCTGACATTCTATCCAATTGAACTACGGAGCCATTTTGTTGCAAAGATATAAAATCTTTTCGTGCTATTTATCTCAACAATATTTTATGTTAAAATTCTATATTATACAGTAAACATGTAAATTACAGAAAAATAAATTGCAGAAAAAATCAATGATAATTTAATAAACAATAAAAAGCAGGAAAAACTGTTATTAAATAGTATATTTTTGCATTTTTATTGAATAAATATGAAACTATCAACTATTATTTTTTTAAAAATATTCCTTCTTTTAAGTTATTTCTCTTATAGTCAAGGAATTCCTATTGGGCAATGGCGAAACCATTTGCCAAAAAACAGTATAATTGCAGTTGCCGAAGCCGAAAATCTTATTTATGCAGCTACACCATACAGTATATTTTATTACGACAAATCTGATAATAGTATTCAGCAATATACGAAGGTAAACGGACTTTCTGATGTGGGTATTACGGCTATTCATTACAACAAAACTTACAAAACCTTAGTTATATCTTATACAAATGCTAATATTGATTTGATTAAAGCAAGTGGAATTACTAATATACCTGATATTAAAAACAAATCAATTACAGGAAATAAAAAGATAAACAATATTACATCTTATGGAAAATATGCTTATTTATCTTGTGGTTTTGGAATAGTAGTGGTTGATTTGATAAAAAATGAAATAAAAGACACTTATATTATTGGCGACAACGGCAGCAGAATTAATGTTTTGGATATTGCAATAAATGATACTGCCATTTATGCTGCTACCGAAGTAGGCATTTACAAAGCCAATACAACAAATCCGTACTTAGCCAACTATAATAATTGGGAAAAAGATAGTACTATACGTGGCATAAATTCAAAATATACACATATTGCATTTTTTAGCGATAAAATAATTGTATGTAAAAATAGAGGAATTTCTAATAATGATACTTTATTTACATACACAGGAAGCAGTTGGGTTTCTTTTGATACTTCTGATGTTCGCAATATCACTGTGAGTGGCAATCAATTAATAATATCACATTGGGGATATTTTTCGATTTATAATAGATTATTGCAGTTACAACAAATGAATTTACCTTATATTGTTCCTAATCAGGTTATTATTGATAAAAATAATTATTATTGGGTAGCCGATGAATACAATGGATTAATAAAGATATGGAATAATGGTAACGATAAGCTTAGTATTAATCCTAACGGACCTTCTACTAAAAATGTATTTATGCTTACATCTTCGCCAACTGGAATTTGGTTAGCCCCTGGTGGTATTGATTATGGAGCTTGGAGTAATACTTATTTTCAAGGAACGTTGCATCAATTTAATGATGAAAAATGGACAAACTATACTCGTTCTAATGTTGTGGGTATGGGAGATACAATTTATGATATTCTTGATATAGCGATTGATCCAACAGACAATTCAAAAGTTTATGCAGCATCATGGAATGTTGGTATTGTTGAACTTACCAATAATAAACTTACCAATATTTTTAACGAATACAACACCAACAATAATTTACATCCAATTATTATAGGTAGTTGGCGTACCTTGAGAGTTGGGGGTGTAAAATTTGATGAATCAGGCAATTTGTGGGCAACCAATTCTGGTACAGCGTACGCTCTTGTTGTAAAATTAAAAAATGGGCAATGGCAATCTTATGATGTCCAAAGTATTATAAAGAATGGGGTTTATGATGAGGTTTTAAGTTTATTGATTGATAAAAACAATTATAAATGGATGTTAGCAAGAGAAAATAGAATAGCGGTATATAACAATGGTAAAAAAGCCTGGATTAATATTAATAAAGGCAATACATCTGAAATGGCAACTAATTATGTTCATTGCTTTGCAGAAGATTTAGACGGCGAAATATGGATAGGTACTGATAAAGGTGTAAGAGTTATTTACTCTCCTGAAAATGTATTTAATACAGGTATAAGTGAAGAATCATCAATTACCACCCAGCCTATCACAGTAGAGTTTGAAGGACATGTGCAGTATTTGCTTCAATTTGAAGATGTTACAGCCATAGCTGTAGATGGCGCTAACCGTAAATGGATAGGTACACAAAAAGCTGGTGTTTTCTTAGTTTCGCCCGATGGAACGCAGGAATTAGCTCATTTTACTGAAGAAAACAGTCCTTTGTTCTCTAATACAATTCTTTCTATAGCTATTAATCCTGAAAATGGTGAAGTATTTTTTGGCACTGCTATGGGTGTAATTTCATATAGAGGCACAGCAACTGAAGGTGGAGATATATTTAAAGACGTATATGCGTACCCAAACCCAGTTCGTCCTGAATACAATGGTATTATTGCTATAAAAGGATTGGTAAGAGATGCCAACGTTAAAATTACCGACATTGCTGGTAACTTAATATTTAATACTATTGCCAATGGCGGACAAGCAATTTGGAACGGAAAAAACTTTAGTGGCGAGCGTGCTCAAACAGGTGTTTACCTTGTTTTTTGTACCAACGAAGATGGCGAAGAAACCATGGTTACTAAGATATTGTTTATCAATTGATTATTTTTAATCTAAAGAATGCTTACTACTACCAAAGGAATTGTACTTAACCATATCAATTACAGCGAAACCAGTGTTATTGCTAAGATATATACCGAAAATTATGGTTTGCAATCCTATATTATTAAAGGTATCCGTAAAAGTAAATCTACAACCAAACTGAGTTTATTAGAACATTTATCTCTTATCGAAGTAGTTGCTTACCACAAAGAAAACACTTCTACTATTAGAACTGTAAAAGAAATAAAAAGCATTTACCGATTTCAAAGCATTCCTTATGATATTGGGAAAAGTTCTATTGCTTTGTTTATTAATGAGATATTATACAAATCTTTGTATGAAGAAGAAAAAAATACTGCTTTGTTCGATTTTTTATTTCACAGTATTCAAATATTAGACGTAACACCCGAACGCTATGCTGATTTTCATTTGTTGTTTATGGTGCAATATTCTAAGTATTTAGGCTTTTTTCCAAGAAATAATTATGATACCAATCATAGATTTTTTAATTTGAATGAAGGCGTTTTTCAGGCAGTTCAGCCATTAAATGCCGAGTATCTTGAATATCCACTCAGCGAAGTTATTAACACAATGTTAATTACAAATTTTGAAGATATTGCTATTTTAAACTTAAATAAATTTGATAGGCGTTTATTGTTGGATAAAATGATACTTTTCTACCGCTTGCACCACTCTGGCTTTAACAAAATAAATTCGCATTTGGTTTTGCAGGAAGTTTTTGGGTAATAAATATTTACAACTATTTTTGGCATCGTTACCAATAATAATTTGTGAGTTAGCATAAGAAAGTAGGAGCGAAACTCACAACTTATTTCTCAACTTCACTTATTTTTGGAAAATTAATTTGATCTTTAATAACAAATGCAAAAGGAAAATCCATTTTTATCTGCTGCACAAATCCGTTTGCTTCCATTCGAGTTCTAAAATCCCCAATTTTAACTTTAAAATTCGGTTCTTCAAAAACCACGTAAGCTTCAATATCAGGATATTTTGCAATAAATGTAGATTTACATTGAAAAGCAGCAGCTTTTGAATTATTACCCGATTGGGAGAAAATATGAATTCTAAAACCTGATATTGTATTATTTATTTCATTGATTTTTATGTGCTTGCTAAGTAATTCATCAATTTTTTCATCTTGAATAACATCTAACTTACCCACAACCTGTGATTGGGCGTTTGCCATTAACGCAAACGCCATTACTATCACTATCAATACAATATAAGCTTTTTTCATGTAATAAAATTACCTTGCAGCATTATTAATTTCAATAGGTTGAATGCTCAACACTGGAATAGGACTGTTGTTTACCATTTGTTGTGCATAAGGTCCTAACCAGAAATTAGCAGCTGTTTTTTCTTGTTCTGTCATTATAACAATCAAGTCAGCGTTATTTTTTTGTGCATATTCAATAGTAGTTGTAGTAGTATTATCAGCTTCCAAGAAATTAGTTATATGTTTAACTTGGTTTTCATTCAAATACTTTTCAACTTGCTCTACATAAGTATCAACTTTGCGTCTGATAGCTTTTAAGGTTGTGGTGTATAACCCTACTATATAAATTTCTGCACCAAAATATTTTGCCATTCTACAAGCAAAAGGAACTTTTTGGCGAGTATCAGTCGAACTATCAATTGGAAGAATAATTTTTTCTAATTTCTTCTTGAAATTAAATCCGTATCTGATAGTAATTACGGGGCATGGAGCATAAGTAACAATTCTAAAGGCATTGCTTCCCATCCACATTTTTTCAAAACCTGATGCACCGTGTGTACCTGCAATAATTAATTCAGCATCATTGTATTTCGCTTGATTAGCAATTTCGCTGTAAACTCTTCCTTTTCTAAGTTTATAGCTTAGTGTGCTATTCACTAATTTCGGTTGATAATCCTTTTGAATCTTTTCTATATGCAATTTTGCATCATTTCTTGCTTCACTTCCCGAAGCTAAAAATCCCGAATCACTATCAGCTTCGCTATCAACCCAAACCATCATAATATTGGCATTGGTCTTATTGGCAATATCAATAGCAAGCTCTAAAGCATACAAAGATCCTTTTGAAAAATCAATAGCTACAATAATTTCTTTCATAAATTCAGTTTTAATTGATTATTTATTTAATTTAGCTAAATTATATATTTTTTTATCATAGTGTACGTTTTTTTTTAAAAAAATGTTTCACGATGAATTTTTTTATTGTAAAGTTTATGAATGAAAATTTAGATGCCAGCGGAGAACAACTCAATTCTGTTGAAAAAGAATATGAAAGAGCATTGCGTCCTTCGTTTTTCGATAGTTTTGCAGGGCAATTTCAGGTAGTAGAAAATTTGAAAATTTTTGTAGAAGCTGCCAAATTAAGAGGCGAAGCTCTTGACCATGTGTTATTGCATGGACCTCCCGGATTGGGCAAAACTACACTATCGTATATTATTGCTAATGAATTAAATGTAAATATCAAAATAACTTCGGGACCTGTACTTGATAAACCTGGCGAATTAGCAGGTTTATTAACCAACCTTGAAGAAAATGATGTGCTTTTTATTGATGAAATCCATCGCTTATCGCCTGTAGTAGAGGAATATTTATATTCTGCTATGGAAGATTACAAGATTGATATTATGATAGAAACGGGACCAAATGCACGTAGTGTACAAATTGCATTAAATCCATTTACATTAATAGGAGCTACAACACGTTCGGGGCTTTTAACGGCACCTTTGCGTTCGCGGTTCGGAATCAATTCTCGTTTATCGTATTACGATGCCGCTATTTTAGAAAAAATCATAATTCGTTCGGCAGATATATTAAAAATTGGGATTGTAAAAGAAGCTGCTGGCGAAATTGCTCGCCGTAGTCGTGGAACACCACGTATTGCCAATTTGCTTTTGCGTCGTGTACGCGATTTTGCTCAAATTAAAGGCAACGGAAATATTGATTTACCTATTGTTCAATATGCTTTAAATGCCTTGAATGTTGATAAAAATGGATTAGATGAAATGGATAATAAAATTTTATCTACCATTATTGATAAATTTAAGGGAGGACCTGTTGGTTTAACAACCATAGCAACAGCAGTAGGCGAAGATGCTGGCACAATCGAAGAAGTGTATGAACCTTTTTTAATAATGGAAGGCTATATGATGCGTACACCAAGAGGAAGAGAAGTTACCGAAATGGCTTATAAGCACCTGGGCAAAATAAAAGTAAATAAGCAGAAAGATTTGTTTGAATAGAGGCTTTGATTTTGATATTATTAAACTCTGACAGAGTTTTCAGTAAACTTTAAAATATGACCATAAAAAGAAGCTTCAATTGATTTTTCAGTTGAAGCTTCTTTTATGGCAATTCCTTGTTATAAATTAGTTTATTCGTTTGGCATAGCAAGACGCTACGCTATTAAAGCATCAAGCATTTTATCAAAATCATCAGAAATACAGCCTTTTATTTATTTTCGGTTTTAGGAAAGGCAATCTTAAAAAGAAAACTTCTTTCCAATATGATAAGCAAGGCATATTTCGTTGTAAACAAATTGTTCGTACGAAATTATAGGGTTATAATCTATTTTTGTTGAAATAATAATATCCAAAAAACTGGTGGCTTCTACACAAAATTCATTAGAAAGTTTAAATGTGATACTTTTTTGCGATAATCCGCAGGCATTCATGGTAAATAGCGATTTGATATACAAATTTTTTGCCAGCTTTTCTTTAATCTCCAATACTATATTCATACTATAATCAACTTTAAAATATTGCTCTTCGCCCATAAAAAGGTAATTATGATCGTCGGTAAAATTTTTCTCTTTTAATTGTAATTTGCCGTCGAAGGCAAAGTAGCATATTTTAAACCTTGAATTTTTAAATATTTTTCGCTCATAACCATAACCAACAGAAATAATACCCGGACAAAAGAAATTGCCTATTTTTTCTTTAATCAAACTGTCTTTTTTATAGCGGTATTTGTAAGTATTTAGAAGAGGTCCATCAAAGGTAATACTAAAAACCGACCTGCCATTCAGATTGGTATTGATGCAAGTTTCCCAAAAAAATCTATCAAAATCTTTACGGGTAATGGAATCGTAAAAATTAATAAAGGCAAGTTCTTGCTTTATATTGGAGCGTAATATGCTAATATCGCTTAATTTTTTTTGAAAACTAATATTTACCTCATCTCTCAATAAAAAAGTTAGCAACTTGGTTTTGCTATTGTGCATTGCCGAAGCTGCTATACGTAATGAGGGAAACAAATAATTAAAACCTGTATTGGCGTTGGTATTTGTATTTGTATTTAAAGCTACAGTACTATCTTGTGCTTGTGCGTTGCAACTTATTGTAAATATGAAAAGGCTAATTATTACAGTTGAAATAAATTTTACGTTCATACATAAAGCAAACTTGTTGGTGCCCATTAGTTATTTTTCGTCGTATATATTGGCATTAGAATGGTAAATATTTAGCCGATTATTTCTCTTTTTTGCATGTCTTCTTGTTTGCGTCATAGATTAAATGAACAGGAATAGAATTAATTCCATAATTTTCCAACCATTTATTATCTTTTATCATAAAAACATTCTTTTTTAAACCAAGCGCATCAGCCCTTTTAATACACTGTTCTTTATTTCTATCTAAGGATATAAAATAGATATTGGGATTGTTTTTTTCTTTAGCACTCATAGCTGATATTCCTTGTACACAGGGTGCACACCATGAAGCCCAAAAAATTATGGTTCCTGTTCCTTTCATTTTTGCAAAATTCGGTACGGGATATTTGTCAATTGAAACAGTCTTTACTGCTAATTCCCCAAAGAATTTATTATATGGTAAATCCGTAAAAA
>CAYTJB010000053.1:0-14198 GCA_964437995.1 uncultured Bacteroides sp.
GCCTTTTCCTTTTAGCGTAATAATTTCAATTTCTTCTTCTTCAGAGAAATAGCTGCGAAGTTTTCGAATATATACATCCAATGTACGTGAATTAAAAAAAGAATCATCGCCCCAAACGTTTTTTAGCAAAGCTCTTCTTTCGATACACTCGTTTTGGTGCAATGCAAAAATACTCAAAACTTCCGATTCTCGCGACGAAAGCTTTACTATTTTTGATGGTGTGTGTAATTCAAACATTTTTGGAAGAAAGCGAAATTTACCCAAAACAATTTCGTCGTCTATACCGCTTTTATTTACAACCTGAATTGATGACATCAGTTGCAGTTGGTTATTGATGCGAACAATGAGTTCTTTAACACTGAAAGGTTTTTTAATATAATCGGTTCCGCCACTTTCAAATCCTTTTACAAGGTCGTCGGTTTCAACTTTGGCAGTGAGAAAAATAATTGGCAAACGAGGATAAAGACTTCTGATTTGTTGCCCCAGTGTATATCCGTCAATATTTGGGAGCATTACATCAAGCAGGCAAATATCGGGCGTAAATGATTGAAAAGCATCTATTACCAATGCACCATCATTTATTAGTAAAATTTCAAATTCTTGATTTTCAAGTGTTTCTTTGACAATTTTTCCCAAAAAAGGTTCGTCCTCTATGTATAAAATTTTTGTTTTCATTGCATTAATTTTGGAAAAATAAGTGTAAAAGCACAACCACCTTCTTTTAGGTTTTTTACTTCAATTTTCCCATGATGATGTTTCATTACAAGAACTGCATAATTGAGCCCGAGACCGTAACCTTTTACATTGTGCGTATTACCTGTAGGAATTCTGAAAAACTTGTCAAAAACTTTATCAAGATATTCTTCAGGAATTCCTATTCCTGTATCGCTTATTGTAAGTTTTATTTCTTTTTCGTTTTCAGAAAGATAGATGTTAATACAAGGTTTGCCATTGCAATATTTTAGGCTATTGTCAATCAAATTTATCAATACTCCCTGAATATGTAATTTATCTAACATAGCCATACATTCATTTTCTTCAGATTCAAATTTTACTTCAGCTTGTAGTTGGTTAAAACGTAATTGCAAAGAATGAAGTACTTCGTCAATTAACAGATTAAGATTTGTTTTTTCAGGAACTACAAATTGCTTCCCATCTTCTAATGCAGAAGCATTTAATACTTTGGTTATCAATAGGTCAAGCCGATTCATTTCCGAAAGAGACATTTCAAGATATTCATTTACTACTTTAGGATTTTTTTTCATATCAAAATCCAACAGTGCTTCAAGAGCCACTTTAACAGTTGATACAGGCGTTTTAAGCTCATGCGAAATATTGCTGATAAAATCGTTTTTGATAGTAATAAGTCGTTTTTGATTTTTCATGCTAATGTATGCCATCCTGAATGCTGCTGAGGTTAATAGCAATAATAGCAGTGCAAACAAGATTTGCGGACTTATCTTTTTTAATAGAAAAAACTGATAATGGCTAATTTCTGAGCGTATGGAATCATCAAAAAAATTGCAATTTAAATATATTACACTATGCTTTTTTTGACTGCTTGTTTGTTCTTGCTTTGAAGTCCAATTTACTAAAAAATTATAGTTGTTTTTATTCAAGAAATCCGTAAATTTTTTTTTTAGTAAACCGGTATCAACTTTCGAAGCTAAAGGCATAGCAGAAGTAGAATTCTTGCCATCGGAGGTAAAATAACCCGATATAGTGGTAAGATTACCTATTATTTTACTCATAACCATCTTAACACCATGCTGATAAAGCAGTTTTTGATTATTTGTGTCTTTTTGTGGTTTATTAATAATATGAACAGTATCAGTACATAAAATATTTATCTTCGCTTTATTGTCGGAAACATCAAGCTCTTTAAATTCTTTATTAATTTTTAAGTTGGTAGTAGTGCCTATTGGTAAATCTAAATTAGCCTCTACGGTATAAGCCTCAGCTTCTTCAAGTATTGGATTTATGATGTACTTTGCCATTATTGAATCCATTGTTTGTTGCTCAGATTCTAAAAACCCTCTTTGTAAATCTTTTGTAAGTATGGATTTTTGTTCACTGTATTGATTATTGAGCCAATATCCTACAAAAAGGAAAAGTAGTAGTTGGCTGATAATCATTAGTAATCGTATCGTAGTAATATTTCTCATTTTTTCATCATCATGATTATGGTTACAAAAGTAGAGAAAATAAATCCAATATCTACCCCCATTAACCTTAATTAACCTTAATTGGGAATGCGTTAACCTTGTGGAAGCAATTTGGGCTTTATCTTTGCTGAAAATTTATAGCAATTCCATAATGTGGAATAAAATTAAATTAATAATTAAAAAATCCAACAAATGAAAACAAGAATCTTATTTTTTATTTTTTCCATTTTATTTTTCTGTATAAAATGTAGCTCGCCAGAAAAACAAACTAATCTTGAAAAGACTGTTAAAGAGCTTGAACATAGTTTTAAAACGCAAAGTATAAAATTTGTAGAACCATATTTGGCTGATAATTTTGTAATAAATGATTTTAATCCAATTGTTTCAAAATCATTTTTAGGTGGGATTGTTTCTTCGCTTCCTGTAAAAAAGATTAAAAATATTGAAATAATAAGTAGAAATAAAGATACACTTTTTGTGAATTGTGATTTAGTAATTAATAAATTTTTAGGACTTTTTAGTGAAACATTAAAATTAAAAATGCTTGAAACTAAAGATACTGTTTACCTCCTAAAAATGGATGTTCCAATCGGGAATGTGAATATGAATGTGTCTGTATCTCTTGGAAATGATACAACAAGTAAACAAATTAATCTTAATAATTTCTCGTGTGTAAAAAATAAAAAAGGATTAACATATTATGATAAAGGATTAGAATATATTGCAAAAGAAGTTAATCAAAATCAAATAAAAGGGATAAATTTTGTGAATGAAATTCTTGGAGAGAAACTTTCTTTTCCTATAGGATTATTGCTTATTAATGATTCTCTTCAAAACACAAATATTGGACAAGCATTAATGCCAGTGGCAATTAACTCAAAAACTTTTGAGACAGATACACTAACTAACTTTTTTTTGAATTGGGCTTATTTTCACGAACTGGTAGAGATACATTTAGTTGTTGGTAAGTTTATAAAAGATCCAAATACAAGGTGGTTTAGAGAAGGGCTTGCTGAATTTGTTGCCCATGAAGTTGCAAGAAAATTAAATCCGAAAACAGATAAAATAATGATTTCGAATAGAATGAAGTCGTATGAAAAAATTGGGAAAAAAGCTAATTTGCTAAATTGGATAGGAACAGGGGACGAAAATATTAAAAGACAAGGAGTACAAGGAGGAAATGGGCAATATACTGCTGCAATGTTATTTTTTATTGATTTAACCAATGATTATGGTAAAGAGATTATCCCCAAAGTATTAACCAAATTAAGCGGATGCAGTAATATTGATAGCAAAATAATAATAAAAGAGTTAAGCATACTTACTGGAGAAAATATTGAAAATAGAATAAAGAAATATTAGCTAAAACAAATATTTTTTTAATCAATCTATAAAGTTATTTAATTAATCACATAATAAAATTTAAACGAAATGAAAAAAACAATTTTAACAATTTTAGGTGTAGCAGCAATGTTTATTACAAATGCTCAAACAGTTGAAAATCAACCAAAAAATGAGGGCTTGGTTAATTACGAAGAAGTAATAAAATTTGATATTAAATTAGATAGTATGCCATCGGAAATACAAGCTATGATGCCAAAAGAACAGCGATTGAAAAAAGTCTTGTATTTCAATAATGAAATATCTGTTTATAAAAAATCAGGTCAAAATGAGGAAAGTGGTATGGTTCAAGAATCAGAAAACAGTTCAATGAAGATATATATAAGTGAACCCGATGAAATAGTTTGTAAAGATTTTAAAAACAATAAAAAAATTGAGCAAAAAGATTTTATGAACCGTATGTTTTTGGTTGAATCCGATTTGAACAAAATGGAATGGAAATTAAGTGGTAAGCAAAAAATAATATTAGGCTATCCTTGTCAGGAAGCAACCCGACAAGATAGTACAAAAAAAATTACTGCATGGTTTACACCCGTAATATCAATTTCAACTGGTCCATCAGAGTTTGGAAATTTACCGGGGTTAATTCTTGAAGTAAATATTAATAATGGTGATATTAATATTATAGCAAAATCCATAGAGTTGAAAAAACTTAACGAAAAACAGCTTGAAAAACCAAAAAAAGGTAAAAAAGTGAGCAAAGAAGAATATGACGAAATAGTTGCAAAAAAAACCAAAGAAATGGGAGTAGATGGTGGAAATGGAACTCAAGTTATTATGAAAATGGAATATTCTACAGGTAATTAATAGTTTAACGCCCCATCGTATATGAAAAAAATAATTTATATTATCATTCTATTTTTTACTTTACCTACTATGGCTCAACAAACTACACTAAAGGGCTATTTGTTTGATGAAAAAGGCAATCCTTTAATGTATGCTACTGCCGTTTTATTGCATCCGGAAGACTCAACACTTGCATATTATGGAATTACCAATACTCAAGGAGTTTTTGAGATTAAGAATATAAATACTGGAAAATATATTTTTCAAGCCTCATATATTGGTTATCAGTCTATTTATAAAAGTTTGGATTTTCCTCTTAGTGGTAATAATCTTGGTGTGATAGCTATGAAACCTTCTGTCCAAAATCTTAATGAAGTTCAAATTAATGCCGAACGCATTCCAATCTTAATAAAAAAAGATACAGTAGAATACAATGCAGCTTCATATAAAACCAAACCCGATGCAGTAGTTGAAAATTTATTAAAAAATCTTCCCGGGGTGGAAGTTGATAGAGCGGGTAATATCAAAGCTCAAGGTGAAGGTGTTCAGAAAGTGCTTGTAGATGGAAAAGAGTTTTTTGGAGATGACCCAAAAGTAGCTACCAAAAACTTACCTTCGGATGCTATTGAAAAAGTACAGATTTTTAACAAAAAGTCCGAAGAAACAGAATTGACAGGTATTGATGATGGCTCTTATCAAAAAACTATCAATCTGATTTTGAAAGATGGTAAAAAAAATGCTTATTTTGGCGATATAATGGCTGGAGGAGCTAATGATGAAAGATACCAGACTGGTGCTAAACTATACCGTTTTACTCGAAAAAGTCAGTTTGCCGCATTGGGAATGTTTAATAACATTAATAAATTTGGGTTCTCTTTTAAAGATTATCTTGATTTTAATGGAGGTTTGCAAAGCCTAATGTCAGGTGGTGGTGGTGGAATGCAAATGACTATGGGTGGTAATGATAACTTACCCGTTGATTTTGGGCAACCGATAAATGGACTTATTACTTCCGGTGCAGGAGGTGTTAATTATATGTATGAAGCTCATGAGAAAAATAGATTTAATATCAGCTATCTTGGAAATGGTGCGAATAAGAAACTAATAGAAAATACTTTAACAAATAATTTTTCATCTTTAGGTTCTTATAAGCAAAATGAAGATTTAGAGCAAACTTCTACTAATAGGGCACATCGCTTGAATTTTAGTTGGAAAAACAAGATTGATTCAACACAAAATCTAACGGTTAATGGTGGTGCCAGTCTTACAAATGGTAACACAAAAGGAAATTTATTTTCCGAAAGTTTTACAAATAATAATTTGATAAACAATCTTAGAAGTCTTACGAACGATGATGCTAATGGGATTACAGCAAAGATTTCGGCTTCTTATTTAAAGAAAGGAAAGGGCAGTTGGAAACTCTTTAAATTAGGTGCTAATTTTTCTGGTTCGCAAAGTCTTTCTAAAACAGAATGGGACAATTTTTCTCGTTATTTTGGCTCCAATCAAAGCATAGCTTATCAGCGATTTCAAAAAGATGAAACCAAACTTATAGATTATTCTTTTGCAACTTCTGTAACACGAAAAATAGGACGTATTTTATACCTTGACCCATCAATAAGTGTCGGTTTTGTAAATGAGTCGCTTAAGCGTTTACATGGTTTTCCGCCTAATGAAACACAGTTAATAGATTCGTTAAGCCCTGATTTTTCAAAACAATATTTATGGATTCGTGGAGGTTTTTCTTTAAAACGTAATACCTCAAAAAGCAAGTTAAATTTTTCAGCAAAAGTTCAAAATGTTAATTTAAGCAATTCATTAAAAAATGAAAACGAAGTAAAATACGATAATATATATTTTATTCCCAGCCTTTCATGGGATTATGATTTGAGTATGGGACGTCATTTCACTTTTAATTATTATTCGGCTGTCAATACACCTACAGTAAAACAACTTTTGCCAGTAATAAATACACTAAATCCATTACAATTATTTATTGGCAATAGTAATTTAAAACCTGAATATAGCCATAATTTACAATTAGGGTGGATGCTATTCGACCAATTTTCACAAACTTCAATTTTTGCTAATTTGAATGCAACTTATACTAAAAATAAAATTAACTGGTCGCAAACTATTATGCCCGATTTATCGCAATTGGTTACATTAGTTAATGTTTCTGATGACTATAAAGCAACTGCAAATATTGATTTTTCAACACCTATTCGCAAACTTGGTTTAAATTTCCATGCAGGAGTGAATGAAAGTTGGAATCAGGGAATTAACTTTGTAAATGAATTGCAAAATACGACAACCAACTTTAATCATTCATTGACAATTAGTTTTGATAATCGAAAAAAAGAAAAATGGGATATTAGTATTGGTGGAACAGCAAATATTTCGGATGCTAAATATTCAATTCAAAATTCATTAAATAAAACATATCTTAATTTAAGCGGATTTTCCGAAATCAGCTATACACCTAACGATAACTGGTTTTTCTCGGTAATAGCCGATGTAACACGTTATGATGCACGTAGTTTTGATAAAGCAATTAGTATTCCTTTGCTTCGTGCCGAGATATCAAGATATTTTCTCAAGCATAAACAAGGAGTAATTACGTTAGAAGCAGTTGATTTGCTTGATAAAAATAAAGGTATTGAACGAATTAGCGATATGAATTATTTGCTCGAAAAACAATCGAATATAATTGGTAGGTATTTTATGCTGTCTTTTAAGTATCGCTTAAATAAGTTTGAAAATAAATCAGGAATTGATATAAAGGTTGGTAAAAGATAATTCCTTAATAGCGTAGAATATAATCATAAATTATTCTCATCAAAAATACTTAAACTTTAGTTAATTTTGCAAAAACATCAGATTTAATTAAAGTTATATGAAAAGAGTAATGGTTTTAACGGGTGGGGGCGATTGCCCTGGTCTAAATGCTGTAATCAGAGCTATTGTTAAACGTGCTGCACAAGAAAAAGATTGGGAAGTAGTGGGTAGTATAGAATCTTTCAATGGTGTATTACGAGAACCTACCGAAATAGTTGTACTTGATGAACAAAAAGTAGCCGGCATTCACGTGCAAGGCGGAACTATTATAGGCACTGTAAACAAAGGCGGTCCGTTTGCATGGCCCGTTAAAAATAATGATGGTACTTGGACTACCGTTGACCGCTTCGATGAAATGATTCGCAAACTTGCCTATATGGGTATTGATGCCGTTATAAACATTGGTGGAGATGGTTCGCAGCGTATTTCGCAAAAACTTTTCGAGAAAGGGCTTAATATTATAGGCATTCCTAAAACAATTGACAATGATTTGGCTGCTACCGATTTTACTTTCGGTTTTCAAACAGCAGTACAAATAGCTACCGATGCAGTTGATAAATTGGTTACTACCGCAGCAAGCCACAATCGTGTATTTATACTCGAAGTAATGGGACGCGATGCAGGTTGGATTGCTGCACATGCTGCAATTGCCGGTGGTGCTGATGTTTGTTTGATTCCGGAAATCCCTTATAAATTAGTAAATGTTATTGAAAAAGTAAATTCTCGCTACCACAAAGGCAGAGGTTTTTGCAATATTGTAGTTGCCGAAGGAGCTTTGCCTCATGGAGGAACTTCTACAGGAGAAGATACCCACGAAGTAGGCAATGAACATATTAAATTAGGCGGTATTGGCGAAAAACTAATGCACGATTTAGCGAAAGCAGGCATTGAAGCCGATATCAGAACGTTGGTATTAGGTCATTTGCAAAGAGGTGGTACGCCAATGGCTTACGACCGTGTTTTAGCTACTGAATTTGGTGTAAAAGCATTTGAAATGGTATTAGACGGACAGTTTGGACACATGGTAGCCTACCGTCATCCACATCTTAATGCAGTTTCTTTTACCGAAGCCCTTACACATCCTAAATTAGTAAAGCCAAAAGGCGATATTGTAAGAACAGCAAAAGGCGTAGGTATTGAGTTTGGAGATTAAAAGAATGATGAGTTATAAACGATAAATGATGAATAATACCGAAATGAAATAGGTAATAGTCCAATTCACTATCGCTCTTGGAACTACAACCTATTTCTGATCGGCATTATACCTTAAATATTTTTCGGATTAATTTATAATTCATTTCAGTATAACTCGTATATAGGTCTGACAAAACCAAAGCTATACCTCCATATTTGGGTAAATAGTCCTGACAAACGTCACCCTTTATTACTTCACAAAAATACACTTTTTTAGTTATAACTCATGTTACGCAAGACTAAAAATTTCAAATAAATTAAGTCTTCTTAAAAATTTTGGATACAACTTCAAAGTCTTAGTATTTCTTTTTTTTCTTTTACTTTTGTCTTGATACAAAAGTAACAAAAAATCAAGACTGCAAACAATCCCTGCTTCGTAGTAGAACACAGTTCATAACTTATTAAAAAAAACATTAATTACCAAAAATTATTTTGAGAATGCTATTATCAAATTTTATTATTTTTGCGTAACATGAGTTATAAATCATCATAAGGAGATTTTATTCCCCCAAACTTTTTATACCGAATGAAATCAAATTTTGTTGCAATTGGCTCGGTATAACTGTTTTTTAATAGGTTTGTAAAGCAAACCTGTTAAGAAACAGTATATTTACGGAATGTTGTAACAATGTATGGAATAAAGTAGTATTTTTGCTTTTAAATATAGCGTTTCTAATTTAGCTGTAAAGCGAAAAACGTTGAGCAACAAAAAGAAGCCGAAAATTAGCACAAACTTTTCTTTTTAATTACATTCTATGGCACTAATTGATATTTTGGTTTCGGTTGTATTATCGCTTATTATGTTTGGCATAGGGGTTTCTCTTACCATTCAAGAAATAAAACTTCTTTTTACCCATCCCAAAGCATTACTAATAAGTTTGTTTTCGCAAATGATTATACTCCCAATTATTGCTTTTTCTATTGCATTTTTGTTCGATATTCCTAATTATATTAAAATAGGTTTGGTAATATTGGCAGCAAGTCCGGGAGGTACAACAGCAGGATTTATTACTTATCTATTTAAAGGAAATACTGCATTGGCAATTGTATTAACAACTGTAAATTCTTTTCTCGCACTATTTACAATACCTTTCATTGTTAATATTTCAATAAAATATTTTGAAGGTTTAGACCAGCAATTTTTACTTCCGTTTTGGGAAACCTTTGGTAATATTTTTATATTTACGGTCATACCTATTATAGTGGGAATATTATTGAGACAATTAAATAAAAATCTTGCAGAACAAATTTCAAAATATGTTAAGCCTGTTTTAATCGTTCTGCTTGGACTTGTTTTTTTATTAAAGTTTTTTGGCTTAGATGGTATAAGTGGGATTAAAAACACTGAGATTATTGAGATACTTCCTTATGCAATTTTGCTAAATATTCTTTTATTATTTACCGGTTTGTTGATTGCAAAAATATTCAAACTTGGGCATAAAAATGCAATTACACTTTCTATAGAATCGGCAGTACATAACACTACTTTGGCATTTTTAATTTCAGGTATGCTATTGCACAACGAAAATTATGGAAAAGTAGCATTGGTTTACGCTATGTTTTCGTTTTGGACTGCCATAGTTTTTTGCTTTCTGCTAAATAGAATCAATAAGTCTAAAAGAACATTATAATTGCAATTTATATCAAAATGAATTATAAATTAATCCAAATAAATTTAAGGTATAATGCCGATCAGAAATATGTTAAAGTTCCAAGAGCGATAGTGAATTGGACTATTACATATTTCATTTCGGTATTACTCCCAATAAAATTAGGATTTTTTCTACTTTTGCAAAAAAACATAAATAATTTTATCACGAATGAAAATCCATTATATCAGCAAAGAAATGCTGGATTTCGAAACCATTGACGAAATTTTAAACAGCAAAGCTACAATAGAACTATCTAAGGAAGCAAAAGAAAGCATTGTTAAATGCCGCGAATATCTTGATAATAAAATGAAATCGCAAGTAGAACCTATATACGGTATTAATACCGGTTTTGGTTCGCTGTGTAACCACGTAATATCAAACAACCAACTTTCTGCGTTGCAAAAAAACTTAGTAATGTCGCATGCTTGCGGTACTGGCGAAGAAGTTCCTCAGGAAATTGTAAAAATCATGCTGTTACTTAAAGTACAATCCCTTTCTTACGGACATTCGGGTGTACAACTAATTACCGTTCAACGTTTGATAGATTTCTTTAACCATGATATTATTCCTGTAGTTTACCAACAAGGCTCATTAGGTGCTTCGGGCGATTTATCGCCATTGGCACACGTTTCATTACCATTGTTAGGCTTAGGCGAAGTGTATTACCAAGGCAAAAAACAAGCTGCATCTGCGGTATTACAACAAATGAAATGGCAAGCCATTGAATTACAATCTAAAGAAGGCTTAGCGTTGTTGAATGGCACACAGTTTATGAGTGCTTATGGCGTATATTGCTGCTTGCGGGTATTTAAACTTTCGCGATTGGCTGACGTAACTGCTGCTTTATCTTTGGATGCATTCGATGGTCGTATTGAGCCTTTCCATGAGTTGATACAATTGATTCGCCCGCACAAAGGGCAAATTAAAACCGCTCGTCGTATCAAAAATATATTAAAAGGCAGCGAACTGATTGAACGCAAGAAAGAACACGTTCAAGACCCGTATTCTTTCCGTTGTATCCCTCAGGTTCACGGGGCTTCTAAAGATTCCATCAATTACGTTTCTTATGTTTTTAAAAATGAAATCAATTCGGTTACCGATAATCCTACCATTTTCCCTGACGAAGATTTGATAATTTCTGCCGGTAATTTCCACGGACAGCCATTAGCATTGGCGTTAGACAATTTAGCTATTGCTATGGCAGAATTAGGTAATATTTCGGAGCGTAGAACGTATCAATTAATTTCCGGCAAACGCAATCTGCCACATTTCTTGGTTGCTCATCCGGGTTTGAACAGCGGTTTTATGATACCGCAATATACATCAGCTTCTATAGTAAGTCAAAACAAACAACTGTGTACGCCTTGTTCTGTGGATTCTATTGAATCATCACAAGGACAAGAAGACCACGTGAGTATGGGTGCCAATGCAGCTACTAAAACCTACAAAGTACTCGAAAATCTTGAACGTATCATTGCTATTGAATTATTGAATGCTGCACAGGCAATGGAATTTCGCCGTCCTGCAAAAACTTCTGAATACTTGGAAAACTTCCTGAAAGCATATCGTAAACATGTTGATTTTATTACTGATGATGAAATTATGTACATCAATATTGCTAAATCAGTTGCTTTCTTACGCGAATATTCATTAGATTTGCCGGAAGAAGATGTAAAAAAGTATCAATTATAAGTACTTAGAAGTGCCTTGAGTACTTAGAGTACTTATGAGTTTTAAAAATAATTGGTAGTTTTATCATTCTAAACGTTCTAAATGGTTCTAAAACCTTAAATCTGCAAAGTATAATTATAACAAAACGTTCAACAGCAGTTTGTTCAAAAAGAATAAGCAAAATAACACTTTTTTTATTCTTTTTGTTTGTTTCCACCCAATTACTTGCTAAAGATTAATAACGTTTCTTTTAAAACAAAAATACTTTTTTACACACCTAATAATCTGAACGCTAAATTTTTATTGATAGATAATGAAATATTTTCGATAGGTTCAGCCAATTTTGATTACCGAAGTTTTAGGTATCAATACGAAATTGCATTGGTAGGTAGTCATCACAAAACCAACAAAGAAATCCGCAATCATATTTTGAAAACGATGTTAGATTGCGAAACCTTTGATTACAAAAAATGGAAAAATCGTCCTTTTTATCGAAAAAGCTATTGAGTGGCTGATGCTTCCTTTGAGGTATCTTTTATAGATTATTTCATTATTCGACTCAAATAAAATAGCCGAATAAATACAATTTATGATAAGTGCCAATAAATGGGTTTTGAACTTATGTGTTTTTTATCTATTTCATACCCTAAAAATCGTATATTTGTAGCATTAATAATTTAAAAAATTATAACGATGTTTACACTTATAATTAAATGCTTAACGGCAGCTTGTTCAAAAAGAATAAGCAAAATAATACTTTTTTTATTCTTCTTGTTTGCTTCCTCCCAATTATTTGCTCAAAATTATGATTCCGGTGATTTGGATAGCTTAAAAAAAGCAGCTTATAAATCAACAGAAAAAAATAAGGTCGAGTGTTTTTACTATATCTCTCAAACATATATTAATTTAAATTTAGACAGTAGCTTTTATTATGCAAATAATGCACTTAAAATTGCTGAAACAATTAAAAATGATTCATGTATAGCCTCTGCTCACGATGGAATAGCAAATATTTATTATTCTATTAGAGATTATAAAAAGAGTATAATACATCGTACTAAATCATTGCAATTGTTAGAAAAATTTGGAGACAAAAAAAATGAAGCAATTACTTTAGCTAATCTAAGTATGGCTTATTTAAATATGAGTATATACGATAAATCATTAGACTACAGTTTCAAGTTTCTTAAAATCAACGAAGAACTTAAAGATACGCTTAATATAGCAGCTGCTTATAAATTAAATGCACATATTTATATTAAATTGGGAATGACACATAAGGCTCTTGAGTTACAACTTAAAACCCTAAAATTATTTCGAAATTTAAATAAAATTGTATTTATTATAAATACAATGGATAATATATCCACAAGTTATTCTATATTAAATAAAATTGATAGTGCAAGATATTATATCAACGAAGCTCTTAAGCTATCTAAATCAATTAACCAAATAGATTTGTTAATTTTTCTTAATGAAAATTCCGGCAGGATATTTTTTAAGGAACACAAATATGATTCTGCCATTATATGTCATCATAAAGTTATTGCTTTATGTAACGAGCATAAAATGTATAATTATCTTCCTCAGTCATTTATTTGCCTTTCTAAAGTATATTTAGAACTTAACAAAATGGATAGTTCAAAATATTATCTTGATAAGGCTTATAGTTTAATAATTAAAACGAATAACATTGAAGATGTTCGTGATGTTTATCAGTTTTATTCAAAATATTATGAAAAAGCAAAAAATACAACAAAAGCCTTAGAATATTATCGTTTATATACAGTTGCAAAAGACAGCATTCTTTCCGAAATATCCAGAAATAAATTAATTGATTTACAAATTGATTTTGAAACAGAAAAACTTAGAGCTGAAAATGAAGTACAAGCTTTAAAGATAAACCAAGGCAGGAATCAAAGAAATTATCTAATTATTTTATCTACATTAATACTTATATTGGCAATTTTAATTTACAGTCGTTTTGTACTAAAAAAGAAAACTAATAGATTGTTAGCAGAAAAAAACATAGAACTTGAAAATGTAAACAAAATAAAAGATAAGTTTTTTGCTATTGTTGCTCATGATCTTAAAAACCAACTTACGGCTTTTCAAAATATTTTGCAGGTTTTAACTGATAATTATAAAAAGATTAATGAAGAAAAAAAACACGAATTGATTACTAAAATTAATAGTGCCGCTAATACATTATATGGCGTTTTAGAGAACTTGCTTACATGGTCATCATCTCAAATTAAAGGCATTGATTTTGACCCTAAACAATTAAATTTGAATGAATTAGCAAATAAAGTATTAGATGAATTAAAATTATCAGCCGAAAAGAAAGAGGTTGCGTTAAAAAATGAAATATCTCCTGATATTTCGGTATGGGCAGACGAAAATATGGTTCGGAATATTATTCGTAATCTTGTAAACAATTCTATTAAGTTTTCTGATGAAAATAGTGAAGTATCTGTTGCTTCAGTTAAAA